>CAJMQE010000058.1 GCA_905215405.1 uncultured bacterium | reverse complement strand
AAATCAGATTATTCTGGAAATTAAATTGGGATCGTGATATAATTAGCTAAGACAAAGGCGTCAATAGCAATAGCTATTGGCGTCTTTTTGTATATAACGAAAAGAATCCCCGATTATTTCCAGAGTAGGACACAGATAAGAGAGCGTTGGAAAGGAGATAGTTATGGATTCAAAAGTTAGTTTTTTATATTTAAGTGAGCCAGATATGATCAAGGCTGGTGTAAAAAATATGGATGAATGTGTTGAGGTTATGGAGGATCTGCTTCTGACTTTGAACAGAGGAGATTATGTAATGGGGGGCAAAAATCATAATTCTCATGGATGTATGGTAACATTCCCCGATGAACCAAAGTTTGAAGGAATGCCTAAAAATGGGGAAGATCGTCGATTTATGGCAATGCCTGCATATCTTGGAGGAAAGTATCAGCTTGCCGGTATGAAGTGGTATGGATCCAATATGGAGAATAAGAAAAAAGGTCTGCCCCGTTCGATTTTGATGATGATGTTGAATGATAAAGATACAGGGGAACCACTGGCACTTATGTCAGCAAACCTGCTCAGTTCTTACAGAACAGGTGGAATTCCCGGCGTTGGGGCAAAATACCTGGCAAGAAAAGATGCAAAGACGGTTGCCATTGTGGGGCCAGGGGTTATGGGAAAGACATCACTCAGTGCATTTATGAGCACAAGACCACAGATCGATACGGTAAAAGTAAAAGGCCGTGGAAAGAAATCACTTGATTCTTTTACTACATTTATCCGAAATGAGTATCCTCAGATCAAAAATATCGTCATCTGTGATTCGATAGAAGAAGCAGTCAGAGACAGCGATATTATCAGCATGACGACAACAGTTACAGATAAAGAGGCAGAATTTCCATTTATTGATCCAGCATGGATAAAAAAAGGTGCTCTTTTAAGTATGCCATCAGCAGCAAGAATTGATGATGATTTTCTTGCAACAAAATGTAAACTTGTGGTTGATAATTACAAATTATACGAGGCATGGGAGGAAGAATATCCGTATCCTAGCTACGATCAGGTACAGATAATTGGAACGAAATTTACGGATCTGAAACATCTGGGAAAAATAAAAAGAGAAGATATCATTGATATAGCAGATATTATTACAGGAAAACATCCAGGACGTGAGAGCGATGAGGATATCATCGTCTACTCGGTCGGCGGAATGCCAGTAGAAGATATTGCGTGGGGAAGTGTTATTTACAAGAACGCATTGAAGAAAGGAATTGGCGTAAAGCTGCCGTTATGGGAAAGTCCCGAGATGGCATAAAAATCAGGAAAGGAAGCAGATGCCATGACAGAAACAGATATACAGAAAATGATTCCAATACAGCCTTATATAATCCTGAATACAGATGATCTACAAAAAAAGATCATGAAACAAAAAGGGATTTCCCATTTCTATGAGTTTACAGTGGAAAAAGGGACGAATAAACATTTTCAGGCAGTACCAGATGGAAGTGTGGATCTGTTATTTGGCATTGGCAATGACAATGTTCAGACCTATATCAGTGGAACGGTTTTTCACGTTAAGGAATGGCCGATTGAAGAGGGGAAAACTTATTTTGGAGTGCGGTTCCAGCCGGGAAGATGTAAACTTCCTGAAAGCCTGGTCATTCAGGATATTATAGATACAGATCTGGAAATTGACAATGACTGTTATGGACAAAATCTTGCAGACAGAATTGCGGAAGCAGAAGGACTTGAAGAACGAGTACGGATATTTTATGAGGCCTATCAGAAAGTAGAGGGGCAGTGTGACAGGGAAAGTGGAACAAATCAGTTGCAGATTTATTTACAGAATCGAATCTGTCAGACGGGAGGTAAAATATCCATCCAAACGTTGGCACAGGAGACTGGGTACTCAGAATGTTATATCAGAAGGGTTTTTCAGAGAGTACATGGCATATCACCAAAAGTATTTGAAAAGTTCGTTAGATTTCAGAGCCTGTTAAAAAGAATGAACTTTGAAGCAGAACGAATTGATATTAGTGAAATTGCGGTGGATTGCGGGTACTATGACCAGTCTCATATGATAAAAGATTTTCGTAAATTTTCAGGAGTAACGCCTGACCAGTTCCTGAAAATGATAAGAAAAAAGGGGATTCCTCTATTGGACGAATCCTGAGTATTGTTGCGGTAAATGTTGAGATTAGAGGAGGAAAGCTATGAGTTTATCAAAAATAGAGATCATTACAGGAATGTCTAAATTTTCAAGCTTAAAGACAGCACTTAGTAAGGCAGGTGTTGGTGGAATGACGGTTATGCAGGTCCTTGGCTGTGGAATTGAAAAAGGAGTCAGAGAGTATGCAGTAGAAGAAAATGAAGATATGGAACTCTTGCCAAAACAGCAGATCAATATAGTTGTTGAAACAGAAAAGGTACCAAAAATTATTGAAATTGTAAAACAGGAGCTGTATACGGGACATATTGGAGACGGAAAAATATTTGTATATGGAATCGATAATGTAATTCGTGTCAGAACGGGGGATGAAGGCCCCGATGCACTTGTACATAAATAAAGTCGGAGCAAAGCAAAAAATAGCAGATCAATACATAATAGGCAAATAAAAATAACAGGTATATAAAAGTAACAGGTATATAAAAGTAACAAGTATATAAAAGTAACAGGTATATAAAAATAGCGGATAAATGTAAGTAACAGGGAAATAAAAATTATGGGTAAATTAAAATCTCAGAAAAAAATAGCAGAAACTTAACTGGAAATTAATAGGAACAGGCGCTGTAGATTGCAGATTTGACAAGTCAGTCGTACAGCGCAGAAATGAGGTAAATATGGAGGAAAAGAAACTCGGTCTTGGCAGTGTCATCTCTGTATCAGTCGGACTTGTCATTGCAACAAGCTGTCTTGTGTCCTTAGGACAGGGGGCAGGTACGATAGGAATCATATTCATTCTTGCGATGATCGTAGCATGTTTGCTCAATATGACAACCGTGGCTTCACTTTCGGAATTAAATGCACTGATGCCAAATACGACAGGTGGTCTGGCGCAGTATACGCTGGCCTGTATGGGACCATTTCCAACGCTGATATCCATGGTCGGTGGATATCTGATCTGTAATATTTTATCGTCAGGCGTAGAAGCATCGATTTTTGCATACGCGATGTCATCTACGTTCGATCTTCCAATTCCTAGTATTGGATATACACTGATCATGACAGTAATTGTCATGGTTGCAAATTTATATGGTGTCGATATGTTTGCAAAAATTCAAAATCTTGTGGCATTCCTGCTGGTGGGATCGATGTTTGTTATGGGAACGATCGGCGCACTAAAACTTGGTACAGGAACGGTCATAAGTCAGCCATCATTTATGGCAACGGATTTTCGTGACGTGATTTCTATGACAGCAGTTGCATTCTGGCTGTTCATAGGAGCAGAATATGTAATTCCTATATCAAAGGATGTGAAGAATGCCAAACGAAATGTGCCCCTGGGAATGATCATCGGACTGGCTTTGATCTGTGTCGTACAGTCAATTCTGGTCTTTGGATTTCACAACTATACGGATTGGGGAGAACTTGCAGATTCAGCAGCTCCACATCTTCTCTATGGGGAAAACCTGCTTGGGCATGCAGGAAAACTATGGATGACACTGGTGGCAGCATTAGCGGTTATCAGTACCCAGAATTCAACGGTCAATGGACTGGCAAGTATATGTCAGGGCATGGCAAAAATGAATATGATGCCTCAGATATTTATGAAAACGAACAAAAGAAATGTCCCATTTTTTGGAGTAGTATTTGTCAGTGTGTTTATTTTTGCATTTGCATTCATGAGCAATAACTCATCTTCCGCAATTTCATTTTTAATTCTCGTCGGCTCTGTATTTTGGATGATTTCCTATATTCTGGCTCATATTGATGTATTATTATTGCGAAAAAGACTTCCCAAGGCACCAAGATCATTTAAGGTACCTGGAGGGTTCGTATTACCGATTATTGGAATTATGGGAACTGTCTATATGATTTTAAATATATCGTCAGATCCAGCAGAACGCATTGCAATATGGCTTATGACAGGGGTTACATTTTTAGTGCTCGGTGTCTACTCATTTTTCTGGATTCGGTATAAGATGAAGATGCCGGTCTTTAAGAGTGTTCCAATTGAAAAAGTGATGGCAATGGAAAATGATCTGTACTATGTGACAAGAAAAAAGCGTGGTTTATGGAGATGATCGAGTTACTATAATACATAGCAGCCAGTGTGACAAATTTAGCAGGGCTTTCCTTGACGACAAACACTGGGTAATGGTAAAATATAACAATCGAGTAGCAGAAGCGTAAATCCAGATAAATAATTCTGGATTTGCGCTTTTTTACCGTATTTTACTAGAAATGTATTGGAGGAAGAAAAGTGAAAAGGTTATTTCGATATGTGAAACCATATTGGTTCCTGGCAGTCATTTCACCATTGATGATGATGGGAGAAGTAACAGCAGATCTGTTATTGCCCTACCTGATGTCCTACATTGTGAATTATGGCATTGTCGGAATTGCTGTGGATGATGCACAACATGGTTCTAAAGTGGCACAGAAGCTATTGCAGTTCTTTCTGGGAGGAACCTATTCCAGATTACAGATCATATTTTTGTTTGGGGCTCTTATGCTGGTCATTACCTTGATAGGCGGATTCTTTGGAGTATTCTGTGCTTATACGTCTTCTACAGTAGGACAGGGAATGGGATGTGATATTAGAAGAGATGCCTACAGGAAGGTCATGTCATTGTCTATTCAGCAGACGGATCAGTTTACGACAGGTTCACTGGTCACAAGAATGACAAATGATATTTCAATGGTCATAGAATTCTTTGAATTTGTATTTCGAGGACTGGTCAGATCACCGATGTTTCTGATCGGTGGAACGATTATGGTAATGTCACTTAATTTAAAATTCAGTGTGATTCTGTTGTGTGCAATTCCAGCACTGGTCATTGTACTGTCGTGGGTCATTTTAAAAGCAGTACCACTCTATAGTCTAGTACAGCAAAAGCTGGATGGGGTTAACAGTGTTGTTCAGGAAAATGTAAATGGGGCGAGAGTCGTTAAGGCATATTGCAGAGAAGCTTATGAAGGAAATCGATTTGGAGAGGCAAATGGCAATCTAAGACAGACGAATTATCGCGTGTTAAAGCTGATGGCTGTGAATACACCAGTTCTGACCATAATTCTGAATGTTTCAATTGCAGCAGTCATCTACATAGGCGGGATGAATATATCGATTGAAAATGCAGGCATGAGCATTGGTACTATTATGGCGGCAATTACCTATATGACGCTGGCAATCAATGCGGTCATGATGGCTACGAGGATGTTTCAGACATTATCGAGGGGCAGCGCATCTGCAAAACGTGTAAATGAGATTCTTGCTACTCAACCGGTCATTCAGAGCGGAAAAGAGATGCAGGGGAAAGACAGCCAAGAAAGTATCCGGTTTGAGCATGTTTTCTTTCATTACCCGAAAACAAAGGGCAGACCTGTACTTAAAGATATTAATCTGTCAGTCAGGAAAGGAGAGACGCTGGCGGTCATTGGTGCGACCGGTAGTGGTAAGACGTCGCTTGTTGCACTGATTCCAAGGTATTATGACGCAACAGAAGGAAATGTATATGTGGACGGAAAAAAAGTCAATACATATGATTTAAATGCATTGCGCCAAAAGATCGGATATGTGATGCAAAAAAGTGAATTGTTTGTTGAAACAGTTGCCGACAATATTCGTTGGGGAAAGAAGGAGGCCACAGAAGAAGAGGTCAAGGCAGCAGCAAGAACAGCACAGGCAGATTCCTTTATTGAGGAGTTTGAAAAAGGATATCAGACGCTGATTGCAGAAAAAGGGGCTTCCCTATCAGGAGGACAGAAGCAGAGGCTGTCCATTGCGAGAGCACTTGTACGAAAACCTGAAATTCTGATTCTGGATGATTCTACCTCTGCACTTGATCTTGCAACGGAGACAAAACTGCGAAAGGCACTGAGAGAAACACTGAAGGGGACCACCGTGCTCATGATAACCCAGAGAATCGCAAGTGTCAGAGAAGCGGACAGAATTGCAGTTCTAGAAAATGATGGTACTATTCAGTACTGTGCACCACATGAAGAACTTTTAAAGTGCTGTCCTACCTATCAGGAGATCTACAAGTCACAGATGAAAGGAGGCAGCGCAGATGAGCAGTAAAGAACAGAAAATTGACAACTCACATACAGGGGCAGGAATGGAGAAAATAGAGATCGGTCTGCCTATGAATAACCGACGGGGCATGCATGCGCGCGCAACAGTTCAAAAGCCAGTAAATGCAAAAAAGACCTTGAGAAAGTTACTTGCATATATAGGAAGAAGTAGATTTGTATTCTGGATGCTGATGATACTAATGGTTGCAATCACCTGCATTGAAGTGGCAGGACCGTATTTTCAGCAAAGAGCGATCGATACCATTCGCTATGAGAATGGCGGCTTTCAGGTCGATATGACAAGTATGCGCCTGTTTCTCTTCATAATGATCGTCATATTTTTGCTCAGTGGAATTTTTAATTATATTCAGGGAATTCTGGCTGCAAGACTGGCACAAAATACAGTCTATGTTATGAGACAGGATCTGTTCGAAAAGATTACAAAACTCCCGATTCAGTATACAGATACACATGAACATGGAGATATTATGAGTCGTATGACAAATGATGTGGAAAATGTATCAAATGCAATTTCACAGTCAATATCCACGTTGGTTTCTGCTGTACTGACCGTCATAGGGGTTCTGATAATGATGTTCCATTACAGTCTTGTCATGACATGTGTAGCAATTGTTGCGATTCCGGTGACTATTTTTGTTTCAGGTAAACTGGGAAAATTCATGAAGAAATATTTTGTGGAGCAACAGAAATTACTTGGTAGAATGAATGGTCATGTCGAAGAAATGGTAACTGGTTATCGAACAGTTGTTGCTTATGGAAAGGAACAGGAAGCACAGGATGCCTTTGGAGAGACGGCACAGCAGTTGAAGTTCACAGCAGTTCGTGCAAAAGTCTGGGGATCGATTATGGGACCGATTATGAATTTTATGGGAAATCTGCAATATGTCGTTCTGGCAGCGACGGGCGGTTTCATGATGCTGCGTGGATATGGTGCAATTACAGTCGGTACGATTCAGGCAATGTTGCAGTACTCCAAAAAGTTCACACATCCAATCAATATGATAGCGGATCAGTACTCCAATATCCTTACTGCACTTGCGGGTGCAGAACGTGTATTTGCAATCATTGACAGTCCGGATGAAGTTGATGAAGGAACGAAAGAAGTATCTCTGGATACAATAAAAGGAAATATTGAATTTAAAAATATGGATTTCTCGTATGTGAAGGGACAGCAGATATTAAAGAAAATGAACCTTTCGGTAAAGGCAGGACAGAAAATTGCGATTGTTGGGGCAACAGGCTCAGGAAAGACCACAATTGTTAATCTGCTGACCAGATTTTATGAACTGGATCATGGTGCAATTTATATTGATGGAATTGATATTAAGGAGATTCCGAAAAAGCAGTTGCGTGAAATGATTGCAATCGTATTGCAGGATACGGTACTTTTTCATGATACGATCCGGACAAATATTATGTATGGAAATCTGAATGCTAGTGAAGAACAGATGAGACAGGCTGCCAGAATGGCAAAAGCGAGTGAATTTATTGAAAGGCTCCCGGATGATTATGATACAGTCCTTGCGGAAAGTGGGGCAAATATGTCAGAAGGACAGCGTCAGCTGCTTGCAATAGCAAGAGCAATTCTTGCAGATCCCAAAATCTTGATTCTGGATGAAGCGACATCTTCTGTTGATACAAGAACAGAAGTTTACATACAGAAAGCAATGGTCAATCTGATGAAGGGCAGAACATCACTGGTTATCGCGCATAGGTTGTCCACTATTCGGGATGCAGATCAGATCGTAGTCGTTGATCATGGACGAATTGTAGAGAGCGGAAATCATGAAGAACTTCTCGAACAGAGAGGAACCTATTTCCAACTTTATCAAAGACAGATCGCAGGAATTGAAACGTAAAAATATAAATATAATCCGTAAAGAAAAAAGGGCCTTACAGGCAAATGATATGATTCCAGTCTATTTGACATGGGCCATATCAAATCTGTAAGGCTCTTTTTTTCTATAGATAATCCTTCGTAGTTTTATGAAACAATCTGTATAAAAATCCTTTTTTCCTATGTGTCTTACCGTAAGCCATCATTCTTGCACGATCACTTCCGGTATCATCGTATTTCTTGGTTTCTACATCACCAAATGCATTATTGTCGTACATTACGCCGAGTAATTCATCACTGGGACCGGCACCCAGTCCGCCAAGACCACCTGCCATAAGATCACTCCTTTCATAAAAGACCACCTTTAAATTGGCATATAAAAGAAATACTTGATTTACTATTCTCTTAAATTTATTGTATGTCAAGCTGATGAAAAAAGAAACCCTGTTTATGAAATAAATTAAAGTATCTGGTGGCAGAATCTGTTATAATACAGAATTAGGAAAATAGTACATTTCAGGATTTTTGCATAAAATAAATGTTAAAAAAGGAGTCGGATGATGAACAATTTTAATTATTTTACACCAACAAAAATAGTATTTGGAAAAGGAACAGAAGAGCAGACAGGAAAACTTGTAAAAATGCAACATTGTAAGAAGGTTCTGTTACATTACGGTGGGGGCAGTGTGAAAAGATCAGGCCTTCTTGATCGAGTGAAATCATACTTAGATCAGGAACAGATTGCATATGTGGAACTCGGAGGTGTTGTTCCAAATCCTCGGCTGTCACTTGTCTATAAGGGAATCGAGCTAGCGAAGAAAGAGAACGTGGATTTTATTCTGGCAGTAGGTGGTGGAAGTGTGATTGACTCTGCCAAAGCCATTGGATACGGAGTTGCAAATGAGGGAGATGTATGGGAACTCTATGATAGAAAACGCAAGGCAGAAGCGTGCCTTCCAATCGGCGTGATTTTAACAATTGCAGCAACTGGAAGCGAGATGAGCGATTCATCGGTCATAACGAAAGAGGAAGGCTGGATCAAGCGGGGGTATAGCAGTGATTATGCCCGCCCTGTATTTGCCATTATGAATCCCGAGCTTACAATGACACTTCCCGACTATCAGACAGCCTGTGGCTGTACGGATATACTGATGCATACAATGGAACGCTATTTTACAAATGGCGGGAATATGGAACTTACAGATGGCATAGCGGAAGCACTGATGCGAACAGTTATGAAAAACGCACGCATACTGGTTAAGAATCCACAGGATTATGACGCCCGTGCAGAGGTAATGTGGGCAGGAAGTCTGTCACACAATGGACTGACCGGTTGTGGAAATCACGGAAATGACTTTGCCACACATGGCATGGAACATGAAATGGGAGGGCTTTTCGATGTAGCACATGGAGCTGGACTGGCTGCAATCTGGGGAAGTTGGGCAAGATATGTGTATCTGGATTGTCTTGACAGATTTGAAAAATTTGCAGTGCAGGTCATGGGTGTAGCACCAAAAGGAAAGACGTCTAGACAGATTGCACTGGAAGGCATTGAAGCATTGGAAGCGTTCTTTCGTTCCATTCATATGCCTGTTTCCATGACAGAGCTTGGAATTACACCAACAGAGGAAGAACTGAAGACGATGGCTCAAAAATGTGCTATCGCAGCGGGCGGACATAAAGGGAGTGCAAAAGTTCTGTATGAAAAAGATATGCTTGCAATCTATGAGATGGCAAGATAATATTGAAGTCTGACTATAAAAAGGCAGGATAAAGCAAGTATAGCCGATGTGAGACAAACAGGAGAAATAATATGAGTATAAGAAGAAAAGTACCATTTGAATATAGTAATAGTGAGGCATTTCAGGAAAAGCTGGTGGAATGGATTGGTGATATGCTTTATGACACCCTTCCGGAACACGGGTATGAAGTTCGAGATGAACAGATCTTTACTGCATTTCAGCTGGCAGACGCAGTGTGTGATAAAAAGGTTCATTTTAGCGAGGCAGGTCTGGGAACAGGCAAGACTTTTGCATATCTGCTGACCGCGATTCCCTATGCACGATTTACAGGAAAACCAGTAATCATTGCATGTGCAACGACAGCATTACAGGAGCAGCTGGCAGGTGAAGATGGAGATATCAGAAAATTATCGGATCTGCTGGGGCTTGATGTAGTGGCCAGAATGGCAAAAGATCCAAACCAGTACATTTGCGATGTGCGTATGGCAGAAAATACAGAGGGATTTGGAACATTGACGGAAGATATCCAAGAATGGCTCAATACGACCCATACAGGAGAACGTTCTGAGATTCCGTCAATTCCGGATCATGTATGGAAAAAGATGAAATGGGAAGAGGGAATGGACTGTGAAATGTGTCAGGACAATGGATTCTGTAAGCAGGCAAGAGCCAGACAGGAATACAGAAAAAGTGCAGATCTGATCGTTGTGGATCATGCAACTTATTTCCATGATCTCTGGACAAGACAGGAACGGATTTCTACTGGACAGCAGACGATTTTACCGGATTATGCAGCGGTTATATTTGATGAAGGGCATAAGGTCCTGTTACCGGCTGCAATGATGGCAGGCCACCAGATCAATCGTGAGGATGTAGACAATATGATTGATTCGCTGGAGGAAATCCAGGGTGCACGGGATTCAATGATGTCTACTGTTGTCAAAATTGAAGATGCAGCAGATACATTCTTTTCCGTATTGCATCGTTGCGTTATGGCTGGTGATAATGGGCAGAGGTTATCTGTTGCGCTCACAAAGCCATTATTGCAGGCAGCAGATACATTTCGCAGAAGGCTCGATGATATACTGCTGGAAATGCAGATCGAGCAGGAATTGTATACAGAATCATTGTCTGCAAATCAGATCCGCTCATTTGAAGCACAGATTGAGGGATCGATGTGGGCACTGAATAAATTCACGAAAAATAAGGCGAATGATGTCATTTTCTGGGTAGATGCACAGGATGGAAGTTTCTGGGTAGTTCCTAAGAATCTGGATGAGATGTTGAAAAAACATTTATATGACAAGAAAATTCCTGTTGTGTTCACATCAGCGACACTGAGTAATGAAGGCGACTTCTCTTACATGGCACGAACACTTGGAATCAGCAGTCCGTCCAGTTCTACCATTGGAAGTCCGTTCGAACTGGATAAACAGGTCGTCGTGCGAATACTGGAGAATTGTGTACAACAGACATTTGCGGATAAGGTAAAGAGCCTTACACAATTGCTACAGGAAAATGGCGGCCGAACTCTGGTGCTTACAAATTCAATCAAAGAAGTGAAGAAGATCAGAAAAGCGCTTAAAGGTCAGGAACTCCCATTTACGATGTTGTGGGAAGACAAGGCAGAAAGAGGATATCTGGTCAGAACATTCCGGCAGCAGGAGACATCAGTTCTTGTTGGAAATGATTTCTGGGAAGGAATTGATGTGCCTGGGGATTCACTGACAATGGTAGTAATCTGGAATCTGCCATTTGTCCAGCAGGATCCGCTGATTGAAGAGCAGAGAAAAGAAGCGGTGGCCCAGGGGCTAAATCCGGTCATAGCGGTGGACTATCCGGAGATGGGGCTGCGTCTAAAACAGGGATGTGGAAGACTAATTCGAAAGGAAGATGATCATGGTATGATCGTCGTGATGGATGAGGTAAGACAGCAACCCTGGGAAAAAACAGTTCTTGGTTCATTACCCGCTGGCGCAAAGGTAGAATCCTGATTCTATCAGAGATGAAAATGTACGTTGCAAAAGGCTATTTCTTGTAGCGACAAGATGAGGACAAGCTAATGAAATAAATCCTGTAAATGCTTATAATGAAAATAGGCTGGACGATTTCTGATCGTCCTGATTATAAGTCAAAACAGGGGGTAGCTATGACGAGAAAAAGTGCTTATTACAGAAAAGAGAAAAGTAAACGTGCACGTACCATGATGCTGGTAGGTGTTGTGGCATCGACGACAGTGTTGACGCAGGGGATGGCAGTAACAGGAATCAAAGCGGCGACAGTGCAGGAGTCAACAGAACAGACGACAGTAATCGAACAGGAATCTGTGAAGCAGACAACAGCAGCACAGGAATCCGGGGAGAAGACATCGACAGAACAGGATTTAATGGAGCAGACAGTAAATGATGAGACAGATCAGAGTGAGACGCATGCAGGGCAGACGGATGGAACACAAAGTACATCCATTTTATCATCTGGAGTCAGTGACAATGCGGTAACATCGCAGAATGGGCCAGACAACAATGCAAAATCAGAAAGTCATGCAATTGAAGATCTGGAACTGACTGATGCAGTAAATGCTCCTGCATCACAGGACATAACGGTTACAGATCAGCTGGTGCAGGCCAATGATACAGAGAATACTGTATCCCAAATTCCTGGGACGGTCAGTCAGCGTGCAAGCTATAATCAATCCTATCTTTCCGTGACTGGTTTTGCTTCACAGGATGGAAATATCCATGACAGAAGTGCATATGTTGGTACGGATGCCTATAAAACAGTTTCTGACGAACGAGATTTTCTTGATGCACTGCTGGATGCAGCACAGGGAAATGTGAAGGTAATTGAAATTACCAGAGATATGAACCTTGGTTATCAGGAGTTAAATTTAAGTAAAGAAGAACAGAAGAAATATGGATCGATTCTAGCCAAATATGGAAATCCATCTAATACGCTCACAAAAGTAAATGGAGGATTTACCAATCCTATTTTACTGGAAAGCGGAGTTTCCAAGTTATCAATATCCAATACCAGCGGACTGACTATTTTTTCAACAAATGGGAGCAGTATAAAACATGTAGAAATCAAGCTCAATTCTTCGAGTTCCGATATTGTTATGAGAAACCTCTCATTTAAGGATATGTGGCAGTGGGATGATACCGGTAAGCAAAAAGAAGTTGGCTGGTCTAATCTGAAAATCAATGGTGCATCTAACATCTGGATCGATCACTGTAGTTTTGAGAATGCAGCGGATGGAAATATCGATATTGAAAATGGATCCTCAGGCGTTACGATTTCCTGGTGTAAGATCGGCGTAGAAGCAACAGAACATCCGGATCAGAGCAGTTCCATTTATCAGTCAGTCATGTTCATGGAAGATCGTTATCAAAATGGATTGCTTGCAGATGATAGCTTGTATCTAAAATACCGTCAGGCAGGGGCTACGCCGGAACAGCTGATGGCATACAGTGCCTACCACAAGAAATGTCATCTGGTGGGATCAGGAGATAAAGATTACGTGGATTATCAATATTCTGATGGAAGAATTTTAAAAGATGCTAATAGCAATCTGCAACTGACAATGGCATATGATTACTATCTGGATGTTGGACAAAGAGTGCCAATGATCCGCCAGGGCGTTGGCAATCTGATCAACTGTTATATAGATAATTCTTCTCATAATGCTGCTTTGCAGGCAAATCCTATTTTCCTTGAGAACGGTGCTTATTCTTACAGTCGCTGTATCAACTCCAGAAATGGAGCTTCTATCGCAGCGGATACCTGTGTTTTTAATGGCGTGGAAGAACCGATTGTCGGCAGTGAGATTCAAGGAAATGATCTAACGAATATGAATAGCCCGTGGGGGCATTTGTTCCAGAAAGTTTATAACCACTCGCTGATCGTGAATTCCAGAGTGACAAATTCTGATGGGACCTATGTGGGAAGTAGCTGGGACAATAACGGTGAAAATGCATTTACAAAGGGATTTGAATGGATTGATAAGTCGACCATCGGAAAGTGGGCATGGTCTTCCTCAATTGTAGGAAAAGAAAATTATAGTAAATCCAATCCGCCTACGGAAGAAGATCCACCATTTGACTTTACGTATGATTATGATGGACAGCTGCCATACAGTTATCAGGTCTTACCGCTTGAAGATGTGGAAAGCGTTGTAATGGGCAAGTCTGGAGCTGGTGTTATTTCCATGAGCGCAAAGGACTGGCTGGCTTTGGAATATAAAGCAGAACCGCAGAGTGATCCACAACAGCAGACGAAAGAGGATCAGACGCAGGAGACGAAAGAGGATCAGACAGAAGCACAAAAAGCAACAGAAGTAAGCGTTGAAAATTCAGCAGGAAATGAGGGACAGGTTCCTAATGATACAAATGTACAAGAATCAACGGCACCAAAGACAGCAGATACTACCAATACAGGTCTTTTTGGCATACTTGCCGGATTATCCGCGCTGGTCGGAACAGCTGGGATAACAGGAGATCACAAATCAAAGAAAAAGAAATAGTTGAATAAAATGAAGGACACTATATTGACAGTGTTCTTTTTTTATTTAAAGCAAATATTGTCAGAATTAGTCGATCGAAAAATATGAAAATATAAAAAAATAATACTAAAATAGAAAGAGTATGAAAATGCAAAATAAGAGTAGCATCTTATAGCATAATCACACAGATTAATAAATATAAAAGGGGGAATTGTATGTTACAAAGAATATGCAGTCAATGTGGAAAAAGAATAAATGGAAAAGCTAAGTATTGTTCACAGTGTGGAGGTCTTATTATTGAAAAAGAACAATCGGATTTAGATAATAGTTTATTCAAAGTATTAAAGGAAAATCGACGAAAAATATCAATTATATCAGCTATAACCTGTGTACTATTTGTAATGCTAGTTTTAGGTATATGTATCTTTAATAATGATTATAGAAGAGCTATAAGGTGTTATAAAGAAGCAAAAACTGAGAAGATACAGAGCTTATATGAAGATATGGGTGCAAAAGATGAAATGAAAATGTGTAACTATTTGGATAAAAAGGCACAATCGGTGCATGATGATTTCTTTGATAGTAAAATAGATTATCAAACTGCTTCGGATAAGTTGCAAACAATCCGGCAAAGTTACCCAGCAGATATGTCCGGAACAGCATTTACAAATCTTAATAAAGAAGTTACAGACTTAAATGAATCAAGAATTAATTATAGCCAAGCGGAAAGTAGTTATACCGATAGTGATTATGAAAAAGCTTATAATTTTTATGATAAAGTTATAGCTATTGACCCAGAGTATCAACAGGCACAGGATAAAATAACAGAAATAAGGCCAATGGTTGCAAAACAATATTATGAGAAGGCAAAAAGCTCATTTGATAATCATGACTATACATTGGCATTATCAAGAATTAATAGTGCATTGGAGATGGATGATCAAACAGAATATTCAGAATTTAAAGACCAATGTACACAGGCCAAAGAAAAAAATGATCAGGAACAAGAGGAGAAAGAACGAGCAGAAAAGCTTTTAACTGAGGGAAAAGAAATTAAAACTTCAAAACTAGACTTAGTTTATCAGGGAGCATCATTAACAGATAGAATACTTCCTAGTAATACAAATAGTGCTTATGTTTATCAAAAATGTCCAGAAGATTCTATTTTTCTAGATATGGTATTTACACTCAAAAATACTAGTGATTATAACGCAGGAATTGATATTGTTAAGGATTTTAGTACATCGTATGGTACGAAAAAATATTCCCAATGTAATACTTATTATAGTGAATCAGGGTCAACAACAGTATCATATATTTTTAATTCCACAAGTATTGTTCCCTTAAAGGAAGTTACATATCATATTGTAGTACAACTTCCATATGAAGCGACCGCTACAACAGACAGTATCAATGTTAGTTTTAAGATTGATAATCAGGAACAATTACTCGAATTCAGATAGACTTGTACAAAATCACGTCCAAACTTCCAGTAAAAGTACATTTGTGTTACAATAGTGTTTGTTTTATTAGAAAGGTATGTTGCACCGGTTCATGTGTCAAAATAAAGAGGTACAGCATATCCTTGTTTTTTTGGGAGAATAAGTAATGGACGAAAAGAAATTAAAATATTTAAGAACACTGTCAGTGCAGTATCCTACAGTTGCGGCAGCAGCAACAGAAATTGTAAATTTACAGGCTATTCTAAGTCTGCCAAAAGGTACGGAACATTTTCTGACAGATATACATGGAGAATATGAACAGTTCCGCCATATTCTGAAAAATGGTTCTGGTGCGATCAGACGTAAGATTGATGATGAGTTTGGAAATGCAATCAGCGTGACTGAAAAGAAAGCGCTTGCAACGCTCATTTATTATCCAGAGCAGATGCTCGAGCAGGTCTTTGATTCAGAAGAAAATCTGAATGACTGGTATAGTGTAACAATCTACAGATTGATCCGCATGAGTAAAAATGCATCATCTAAGTATACAAGATCAAAGGTAAGAAAAGCATTTCCAAAGGATTTTGCGTATATTCTGGATGAACTTTTAACAGGCCGTCCTGATATGTCAGATCAGGAAGCTTACTACAATGAAATTATTAACTCTGTAATCAAAACGGCAAGGGCCTCTGAGTTGATCGTTGCATTTTGTGATCTGATCCGTCGTCTGGTTGTCGATCATCTGCATGTGCTTGGTGATATATTTGATAGAGGACCAAGTCCGGACAAGGTTATGGATACATTAATGGCCTATCATTCAGTGGATATTCAGTGGGGCAACCACGATATATCCTGGATGGGAGCAGCAGCAGGAAATCCTGCTCTGATTGCTAATGTGATTAGAATTTCTGCAAAATACGGTAATTTAAGTCTGCTGGAAGACAGCTATGGCATTAACCTGGTACCACTGGTACGAATGGCTATGACTGAATATTCAGATGATAAATGTGAATGCTTTAAACTGGACTTCCGAAAAGAAGAATACGATATCAGAGATGCAATTGTAGATAAGGAAGTGCATAAAGCGATTGCTATCATTCAGTTTAAGCTTGAAGGACAGCTGATCAAGGCACATCCGGAATATCACATGGAAAAGAGACTGCTTCTTGATAAAATCGATATCAATGAAGGCAGTGTCGTGATCGAAGGAACAAAATATAAGTTAAAGGATACGCATTTCCCAACAATCGACTGGAAAGATCCATATAAGTTATCACCAGAAGAACAGGAAGTGGTGGAAAAACTGATCAATGCATTTCAAAATTGTGAAAAACTGCAGAATCAGATCCGTTTCCTCTATAAAAAAGGCAGTCTTTATAAAGTATACAATGGCAACTTACTGTACCATGGTTGTGTACCAATGAATGAAGATGGAAGCTTCAGAAGTGTCGAAATCTTTGGTAAGAACTATAAGGGCAAGGCTTTATATGATATTCTCGAAACCTATGCAAGAAAAGGGTATTACGAAGTAAATCCGGAAGAGAAGAAGAAAGGCTTGGATACGCTTTGGTATATATGGGAAAATCAGGATTCACCAGTGTTTGGAAAAGCTAAAATGACAACATTCGAGAGATATTTTGTTGCAGACAAAAAGACTTATAAAGAGCCAAAGAATCCATACTACAGTTACGTGGATGACGAAGAGGCAGTGGACAGCATTCTGACGGAATTTGGGCTGTCTGGTTCGGAAGCACATATTATCAACGGTCATATGCCAGTTGAAGTCAAGAATGGGGAGACCCCTGTAAAATGTAACGGCAAACTGTTGATCATTGATGGTGGTCTGTCCAAAGCTTATCAGCCAAAGACAGGAATCGCTGGCTATACACTGATCTACAATTCTTATGGTCTGGTACTTGCTGCACATGAACCATTTGAATCTGTGGAAAAAGCTGTGAAAGAAGGCAGTGATATTCATTCTCACAGATTATTGATTCAGCATGTATTAAAAAGAAAAATGGTGGCAGATACCGATAATGGAATGAAGATCAAAGAGTCAATTGCAGATCTTGAAGAACTTCTGGCTGCATATAGAGAAGGCGATATTGTGGAGCGAGATGTTTGACTGATGATCGAGACGAAACTTCGTCATGGCAAATCTGAAAAAGTGGTTTTCGGATCTTAAATAAATAAAAAAGGACACGTCCTGATGTTGGATAACCTGAAAACGGGTTATCATAATATCGGATGTGTCCTTTTTTTATGCGGATTTTAGTGTTATAAGCGGATTGAAAAATTTATTATTGTTCTGTCTGTTCTCCCCAAAGTATCCAGGAGTTCTTCCAATGTTCTATTTCTGGATTTTCTTATAATCAGCGTCGAAATATTTTCCTTCGCGGATTTCATTTGTCATGCCTTCGTATGGTGTTTCACAAATAACATCTTCGTTATCGGTACCGGCATTGCCCATGTAAGTGATCGTTGCAAATTCGGATACAACGTGTTTTGGATATGTTTCATACTTTTCACGGGATTCCAGCATCAGATCTGTATGTTCGTTCTGGAAGCAGACTGTAATTTCAGGATGTTCTTCGACCCACTTAGGAAAGAAGATAACACCATGCATTTTGCCTTCATTAGGCATAAAATCGAGAGCAACATCAGTACCAGTTGGTTCTGTCCATGTGATCTTGTATACGCCGTCTGTCAGCTGTTCCATGTTGACTTTCTGATCTTTGACCCAACGACCGGCAACCATACCACCGTGGATTCTGTAATCAACAGTATCTTTATTCTTTGCATACCATTCGTATTCCCAGCCATTATCATAGGTATAGATAAAATGTGTTCCTATAAAATCTTCAAGTGTCTTAAAATTTTTATTTGTGTTCATAATAGTCTCCTTTGTTTTATATGTATTTATTAACATGTCAATATTTACATATATAACATAAAAAATAAATCATGTCAACATTTACATCTTAATTATCACTGTCAGATTGAAGCTTAATACAGGCCAGTTGTTCAGTTGAAATGGTGTGTTCATAGATGAAAGGGTGCAAAAGTGCCGGACTACAGCTACCGATTTCGCTGATTAGAGAAGTAAGATCCCGATTATCTTTTTGTATCAGATTACTTTTGATACAGGAAATGATTCCGGAACAGTAAAATTCTATGGTAAATGATAGATCGCTGTGTATTTCTGGTGGTAATTGGCTTTGTTGCTGATTGGTGACCAGTGATGACAGAATTACAGAGAGATGTTCTTTCATGGGATTACAGCGTGTACTTGTTTCCATTGAAAAAAGCGTATTTTTATAGAAAGCAGAATGCTCCTGTATGAGTAAAAAAAGTTGATATAACAGATCCAGAAAGTGAACCTGTCCATGCATTGTTTGTACGACTGAAAGATAATCTTGCTGATAGATCATTTTAACAAGATCATATTTATCTGTAAAATAGTGATAGAAAATTTGTCGGGTCATTGCGCAGCTTTTGCTGATTTCTGAAACCGTCAGTTTATCCAGTGTTTTATGTTGTAATAGTTCTTTCGCATTGGTTGTAATAGTTGTTTTTAATGAATGTTTTACTGGCATAAAATTCCTCCCTGTTTACAGATCGTCCAAAGTGAAACTTTAAAATCACTGTAGAATCATATAAGATTGTAACACAATATATTGAAAAATAAAACAGGATAAATACAACATGTTGTAAAAATGGGAGCAGGAATGATACATCAGTATAAGAATAATGGATACAATATTGTTATGGATGTCAACAGTGGCAGTGTTCATGTGGTTGATGATAATGCGTATGGAATCATCAGTCTGATGGAAGATGAAAATGCATCGAAAGACGAGATCTTAAAAAAGGCACAGCTTCTTTATAAAAAAGCAGATAAAAAGGAGCTTGAAGATACATACCAGGAACTTATTGATTTAAAAGAGCAGGGAATGTTGTTCTCAGAGGATGTGGACGTCTGGAAAGTCCAAAATATTGCCGCCCAAAGACCTCCAGTAATTAAAGCACTTTGTCTTCATATTGCGCATGCATGCAATATGGCGTGCAGGTATTGTTTCGCAGATGAAGGAGAGTATAAGGGAGAAAAGGCACTGATGTCTTTTGAGGTGGGCAGGCATGCACTTGATTTCCTGGTTGAAAATTCAGGTAGCAGAATCCAGCTTGAAGTAGATTTCTTCGGTGGAGAGCCGTTACTGAACTTTACGGTTGTCAGACAGATCGTCGCCTATGGGCGAAGTCTGGAAGAAAAATATCACAAGAAATTTCGGTTTACTATGACAACAAATGGATTATTGCTTGATGATGAGATAATTGCATTTGCAAATAAAGAATTTGACAATATAGTCTTGAGTATAGATGGCAGAAAAGAGGTACATGATCATATGCGTCCGCAAAAGGATGGTAATGGAACATATGAGCAAATACTTCCGCAATTTATAAAAGTTGCTGAAAGTAGACACCAGGAAAAATACTTCGTGCGTGGAACATTTACACATTACAATCTAGATTTTGCAAAGGACGTACTTCATCTTGCAGATCTGGGATTTAAAGAAATATCAGTGGAACCAGTGGTAGCAGACCCAAAAGAACCTTATGCGATCAAAGAAGAAGAGCTTCCGGTTATATTTGAACAGTATGATATTCTTGCGAAGGAGATGATCAGGAGAAAGCAGGAGGGCAGAGAGTTTCATTTCTTTCATTACAAAGTTGACTTAAAAGGTGGTCCCTGTCTGATCAGAAGAATTTCAGGATGTGGTGCTGGCAAAGAATATCTGGCAATTACACCTTGGGGGGATATTTATCCCTGTCATCAGTTCGTGGAGCATAAAGAGTTCCTGATGGGAACAGTATTTACTGGAATCAGCAATCGTGATGTTCGCAAGAAGTTCGAACGTGTAAATGTATTTACAAAAGAATCCTGCAGGGACTGTTTTGCGAGATATTATTGTAGTGGTGGATGTTGTGCGAATGCATATAATGCGTCGGGTAAAATTGATGGCCCTTATGAAATCGGATGTCAGTTACAGAGAAAGAGAATCGAAAATGCGATCATGCTACAGGCTGCATACGATGAACTGCGAGAGTATAAGCGTATCGGGATTATGGAACCTTAAATTATAGATAAAGAATAAAGGAAAGGGGATCAGATTATATGAAACAGGTTATAAAAAGAGATGGCAGTATTGTTGCCTATTCAGGAGAAAAAATAGTAAATGCGATCAGCAAGGCAAATGTGGAAGTGGAACCTGGTGATCAGGTGACAGAGGCGCAGATTCATGAAATCGAACAAAAAATTGCAAATGCTGGTGAAGAAAGATTACACGTAGAGGATATTCAGAACCGGATCGAAGAGAGTCTGATGGAACTGGATAAATATAAACTGTCAAAAACATATATTATATACCGTTATAAACGGGCACTCATGAGAAAGGCAAATAGTACGGATGACTCCATTCTATCTTTGATCAGAAATGATAATAAGATGCTGGCTGAAGAAAATTCGAACAAAAATACAATGCTGGCCTCGACTCAGAGAGATTATATTGCGGGCGTGGTATCTAGAGATTTGACCCAACGTGTGCTTTTACCGGAAAAAATCGTGAAAGCACATCAGGAAGGGGCCATTCATTTTCATGATGCAGACTATTTTCTACAGCCAATATTTAACTGTTGTCTGATCAATATTGGAGATATGCTGGATAATGGAACGGTGATCAATGGTAAGATGATAGAATCTCCAAAGAGTTTTCAGGTCGCTTGTACAATTATGACACAGATCATCGCATCCGTCGCATCGAATCAGTACGGTGGACAATCAGTAGATTTGATCCACCTTGGAAAATATCTGCGTGTCAGCAGAGATAAATATCGCAGACAGTTGACAAAAGATATGGGGGATACACTAACGGCAGAACAGATTGAAAAAGTGGTAGACCTGCGTGTCAGACAGGAACTAAAATCAGGTGTGCAGACGATCCAGTACCAGATCAATACTTTGATGACAACAAATGGACAAAGTCCATTTGTCACGTTATTCTTACATCTGGTCGATGGTGATCCGTATATGGATGAAAATGCAATGATCATTGAAGAAATTATTAGGCAGAGATATCTGGGAATCAAGAACGAAACCGGTGTTTACGTCACACCGGCATTTCCAAAGCTGGTCTATGTGCTGGACGAAAATAACTGCCTGAAAGGTGGAAAGTATGATTATCTTACGAAAATGGCGGTAAAATGTTCCGCAAAACGAATGTATCCGGACTATATCTCGGCAAAGCAGATGCGCAAAAATTATGAAGGAAACGTATTCAGCTGTATGGGATGCCGTAGTTTTCTCTCTCCATGGAAAGATGAGAATGGAAAATATAAGTTCGAAGGTAGATTTAATCAGGGCGTTGTCAGTATCAACCTTCCACAGATAGCTTTGCTTGCAAACGGTGATGAAGAGGTATTCTGGAAACTGATGGACGAACGTCTGGAGTTGTGCTACGAGGCATTGATGTGCAGACATAAAGCGTTGGAAGGAATCAAATCAGATATCAGTCCAATTCACTGGCAGTATGGTGCAATTGCCCGTTTAAAGAAGGGGCAAAAGATCGATAAATATCTGCATCACGGATATTCAACACTGTCATTGGGCTATATTGGTCTGTATGAGACAACAATTGTTATGAAGAAACAGAGCCATACAACACAGGAAGGCGAAGCTTTTGCCTATCGTGTCATGAGACGGTTAAGAAAGGCTGTTGACGATTGGCGTGCAGAGACAGATCTCGGGTTCTCTCTGTATGGAACACCGGCTGAATCTTTGTGTTATCGTTTTGCAAGAATTGATAGAAACAAATTTGGCGAAATAAAAGATGTGACGAATAAAGGATATTATACGAATTCTTATCATGTAGATGTCAGAGAAAAAATTGATGCATTTCATAAACTGGCATTTGAAAGTGGATTTCAGGAAATTTCATCAGGAGGTGCAATTTCACTTGTTGAAATACCTAATATGCGACATAATCTGGATGCGGTGGAGAGTGTTGTAAAGTTCATGTATGACCATATTCAGTATGCGGAATTTAATACGAAGTCGGATTACTGTCAGGTATGTGGGTTCGATGGTGAAATTAAGATCAATGATGATCTGAAGTGGGAATGTCCAAAGTGCGGAAATCAGGATCAGACCAAGATGAATGTAGTCAGAAGAACCTGTGGATATTTGGGAGAAAATTTCTGGAATACGGGTAAAACAAAGGAAATCAAGGCAAGAGTGACACATTTATAAAAAAATAGAAAATGAGCATACAGTTCCTGTTCCTATCAAGATAAAAAGGCCGGATATTGCAAAAAAGAGATAAGTAAGCTAGAATAAACTAAATAATTGTTTCCAGAATGGATAAATACAGAACAGGAAAAAAGACGATGAGAACATTAAAATATGCAATATTAGGATTACTTTATCATAAAAGCATGACAGGATATGAACTGATGCAGCAGTTCGAATCAGCACTGGAAGAATTTTGGAGTGCAAAGCACAGCCAGATCTATCCAGAACTGAAAAAGCTCACAGAGGAAGGTATGGTAAGCTTTGAAGTAGTAATATCAGGCACTGCACTTGAAAAAAAGCTCTACACGATCACGGAAAAAGGCAGTAAGGATTTTCTACTGTGGCTGGCAAAAGAAGAAGAGATGCAGACGACACAGAAAGATGTATTTCGCCTACGCTTATTTTTCTCCAATCTACTGGAACCAAATGAGCGTACAAGTCTGATCAGACACGAATTAGAACAGCATGAGACCAGATTGGAAAAGTTAAGAGAAAATAAAGCACGTTATACAGAAATACCGGACAAAGAGTCCAATGAGTTCAGTGATTATCTGGTTCTTATGGGCGCATGCATGCGTGAAGAGAAGCATTGTGAATGGTTAAAAAAGTGTCTAGAGTTGTGTAAAGCATAGTTATATAGAAGTATTCGAACATAAAAATATGAGAATTTTAGAAAGCGGAGATTTTTGTAAAAAGAAATCTCAGCTTTAATTGTGCGCCTGGCGGCGCACGTTTCTAATGGGTGAAAGTCCTTAATCCGCCC
>CAJMQE010000057.1 GCA_905215405.1 uncultured bacterium | reverse complement strand
CCGGCGATTCAATTCAAAGGGGAATCCCTTCCGGGATTCCCCCTCCATCTCCTCATCCGCTCCCCGCACACTTCCCCTCCTCTCATGCCCCTAACAAACTCTTCTCCTAAAAATCTTTTATCGCCGCTGTTCAAGCCGGCGATTCAATTCAAAGGGGAATCCCTTCCGGGATTCCCCCTCCATCTCCTCAATCCCCTGCGCCCCAGTATGCAGGAAAATCAAAGGCCGGCCCCGTTGGACGCTGCCCGATTCTCTATTACATCTTGAACAAATCGTTCCTATAACTTAGGCCCGCAAACCTGAATCTTAGGGCCAAATCCTTAACTGTCTGAGCCATTCATGGCGAGTTTTAAGGATTTGGCCCTGCTCTTCATTCAGGTCTGCGGGCCTTAGTTATATCGATTTATTCAACTGTAAAGAAAATCTGGCAGCGTCCCTACCGGGCCGGCCTTTGATTTTCCGTCACACTTAAAGCTTCTTAATTCTTTCGATAGCAGCCAGTGTATTTTCATATGAACCAAATGCAGTCAGTCTGAAGTAACCTTCACCACTTGGTCCGAATCCTGATCCAGGAGTACCAACAACATTTGCTTTTTCAAGCAGATGGTCGAAGAATTCCCAAGAAGTCATCTTGTCTGGAGTCTTTAACCAGATGTATGGTGCATTTACACCACCTGATACCGTATATCCAGCAGCTGCAAGACCTTCTCTGATTACCTTTGCATTGTTCATGTAATAAGCAATCTGTTCTTTTGTCTGTTTCTGTCCTTCTTCTGTATAGATTGCAGCACCTGCTCTCTGTACAATATAAGGAGCACCATTGAACTTTGTACCATGACGTCTTGCCCAGAGGCTGTGCAGTGTGACATCACCGCTCTTTAAATCTTTTGGAATTACTGTAAATCCAAGTCTTACGCCTGTAAATCCAGCATTTTTTGAGAAACTTCTAAGTTCAATTGCACAAGTTCTAGCGCCTTCACATTCATAAATTGTATGTGGTACATCATCTTCAGCAATATATGCTTCATAAGCTGCATCATAGATAATGACTGCTCCAACCTTATTTGCATAATCAACCCATTTCTGAAGTTCATCCTTTGTAATTGTTGAACCAGTTGGGTTGTTAGGGAAACAAAGATAAATAATATCAGGAGTTTCCTTTGGAAGTTCTGGTGCAAAATTTGTCTCTGCTGTACATGGCATATAGATTACATTGCTCCATCTCTGTTCTGATGCAATATAGTCACCAGTTCTGCCTGCCATTGCATTTGTATCAACATAAACAGGGTATACAGGATCACATACAGCGATCTTGTTATCTACTGAGAAAATATCACCGATGTTACCTGAATCACTCTTAGCACCATCACTGATGAAAATTTCATCTGCGTTAATATCAGCGCCACGTCTCTTATAATCAAAATCAGCGATTGCATCTCTTAAAAATGCATAACCAAGATCTGGTGCATAACCGTGAAATGTCTCTGCCTGACCCATTTCATCAACTGCTCCGTGAAGAGTATCGATTACTGTCTTGGAAAGAGGAAGTGTTACATCGCCAATACCAAGTCTTATAATAGAAGCATCAGGATTTGCCTGTGTAAATGCATTTACCTTTTTTGCTATTGTTGAAAACAGATAGCTGCCAGGTAATTTTAAATAGTTGTCATTAATCTTAAACATACAAATTCTCCTTATCTTAATTTTCTTCTGATCAAAGGAATCCAGCCGAAAATGAATGTACCTATACCGAATCCGGCTTCCTTTGTCTGCATGATTGTTCAATGCTTATTTTAAATCAGCCGCATATTGCAGCTTTTCGGTATAATCTTTGTTATTATAACATACTTATCCCATAATTCACACATGGAAACTAAGAAATGCTATTGGATCTGAGCAAGATCAATTTCTCCTGTAAATACAGTTTCTGCAGGGCCTTCCATAAATACAGTATTCTGCTCTCTGTCCCATGTAATGACCAGATCGCCACCCAACAAATGAAGTGTTGCTGTCTCATCACAAAGCCCGTTGAGCACTGTGGCAACAAGACTTGCGCAGGCACCTGTACCACAGGCAAGTGTTTCGCCTGAGCCACGTTCCCATACACGCATATTCAGATTCTTTCTGTCTACGACTTCAATAAATTCTGTATTGACTCTTTCTGGAAAGATCTTATGATTTTCAAATGATGGTCCAATTTCTTCAATCTTCATGTCTTTGATACCATCCATATAAACGATTGCATGTGGATTTCCCATGGAAACACATGTGATCTTATATTCTTTACCATCTACCATGACTGGTTCTGAAAGTACGACATCTCCATCAAATCCGTCAATAGAAACAGGCACATCTGCTGGCTTTAAAATTGGAGCCCCCATGTTGACTCTTGCAGTCTTTACTTTTCCATCTACGACATTTAATTCCAGGATCTTGATTCCTGACAGCGTATCGATTTTCACCGTGGTTTTGTCTGTCAGACCATTATCATAAACGAATTTTCCTACGCAACGGATTCCATTTCCACACATTTTTCCCTGAGAACCATCTGCATTATACATTTCCATAAAGAAATCAGCCTTATCAGATTTTTTGATTAAAATCAGCCCATCTGATCCAATTCCAAAATGTCTGTCACTGACAAATTCAGATACCTTACCAGGATTTTTCAATTCCTCTTTCGTGCAGTCCACATAGACATAATCATTGCCTGCGCCATGCATTTTTACAAACTTCATATATTACTAACCTCCTGATTCTGCACATTGATTCAAACTATATTGTAACCAAAAGGAACAATTGTTTCATTTTTCTTTCATGCATATTAAATAAAGTTTAGCACACCACAGTGCCAACCGCAATAGTTGATTAGTCATTCCGAACCATTTCTTATTTTATAAAGTACGTTCGTTCTTTTATAAAATTGCTTTTCCCAGTGTCTTATAAAGAATATCCAGTTCGATCGGCTTTGCAATATGACCATCCATACCTGCATCCAGCGCTGCTGATACGTCCTCAGCAAATGCGTTTGCAGTCATTGCAAAAATTGGTATCTTGCATGCCTGCGGGTGATTTGATGACCGGATTTTTTTTGTTGCCTCATATCCATCCATTTTTGGTATCTGAATATCCATCAGAATTGCGCAATACGTATCCTGTGGTGCCTGCAAAAACATATCGACCGCTTCCTGCCCATCGACAGCACAGTCAACTTCCATATTTACCATATTGAGCAGTTCCACTGCAATTTCCCGATTAAATTCCGTATCCTCTGCCAACAGTAATTTCTTACCGGAAAAATCATAGCTGATCTCTTCTTTTCCTTTCCTGTAAAAATGTCCGCCTGAAAGTGACATCATCAGATTAAACACTGTAGACTGGAACAATGGTTTTGATACGAACATATCCACGCCTGCTTTCTGCGCTTCCTCTTCAACTTCCGATACATCATAGGCGGACACAACAATAATCAATGTGTCCTTTTGGAACAGATCTCTGATTTTTTTGGTTACATCCAGTCCACTCAGTCCCGGCATCTTCCAGTCCACAAAACAGATATCATAACCGACTCCCACTTTTTTTGCATTTTCCAGCATATGAATTGCCGCTTCTCCACTGACTGCAATATCATGTGCCACGCCGATTCTCTCCAGAACTGTCGCTGTATATTCCCGCTCCACCTGATCATCATCAACGATCAGGGCACGAATCGTATTCAGTTTATCTGCACCGAGCAATTCATTGTCATCAATTATTTCAAATGGCAAATTGACCGTGAATCTGCTGCCTCTGTCTTTTTCCGATTCCACTGAGATCGAGCCATGCATCATATTGACAAGATTCTTAGCGATAGAAAGTCCAAGGCCGCTTCCCCCATGTTTCTGTGCAGTCGATGCACTTTCCTGCTCAAATGGCTTAAATAGACGTTCCAGCATTTCCGGACTCATACCAATTCCGGTATCTGCAACAACAAATTTAAAAAATACTTCATTTTCCCGCTGCATCGTCTCCGAAACAGTAATATTAATCGATCCACCTGTCGGCGTAAATTTATAGGCATTGGATACCAGATTCATCAGGATCTGATTGATTCTTAGCCCGTCTCCCATCAGTCGTTCATGTCTGATATCAGCCGTGAACATATTGAATCTGACCCCTTTTTGTTGACACTGTGGATAATACACAGTTGTAATGGATGCCAGCAGTTCTCTCATATTGATCGGATTTGACGCAATTTTCATCTTATTGCTTTCAATTGCTGACATATCGAGAATATCATTGATAATATTGAGCAGCAGCTTCGATGAAATTTCGATCTTTTCCAGATAATCCTTCATTTTTGTCGGATTATCCAGATGATGTCTGGATATGCTCGTAATTCCCACAATTGCATTCATAGGTGTCCGGATTTCATGACTCATCCGCGCCAGGAACATGCTCTTTGCACAATTGGCATCCTCTGCCTGCGCAACTGCTTCCGCCAGCTGTTTATTCTTCGCCGTAATCTGCGTAAAAGCTTTTTGTCTGATTGCGATCATCCTGAGTGCCAATGCTGCACAGAATAATATCAGAACTGCAAGCCCTGCCAGTGGAAGGCGGTATTTATAAATAACATCACCGATACTTAAATGATAGATATTATTAGCCGTATTATTAATAACGATCTGATTGACAGAATCTGCAGAAATTGTATTGATTGCCTTATTCAGGATCTGATTCAGCATTACATTTTGCTCATTGTAATTGCAGAGCATGCTTAAGTTCTCAACCATGAACTGATTCGGAAGCAATGATAGATTATCATAATGCGGATTTTGAAGTTTCGGTGACAGAATATACATATTCTGAGCTACAAAATCCACTTCTCCATCTTCCAGAGCCTTTAGACAATCATCTGTTGTCGAATATGGTACGACCGTAAACTGCGGACAATTTCTAGTCACATAACTTTTCAGCCCCATATAGGAAGCAGGAATCGCCAAACGGTAACTCCCCTCATCCGCTTTAACCTGAAAATCGGTACCATTCTTTGTTGCAATGACCACATTACTGGTATAATAGCTGTCCGTCATCAGATAGTTCTCATTTTTTAATGCTGTGTTATCGGTAAGCACACCTGCAATCAGCATATTGTCGTGTTCTTTCAGATAATCTGTCACCTGTACCCCGGATGGCAGCGCTGTATAGGCAAATTTCAACCCAGTCTGCTCCTGGATCTCATTTAAGATATCAACAGTAATACCACTTACCTTTCCTTTTTCGTCCACATCGGAAATCGGTATTCTATTATCGATCACAGCCACCGGAATCGTGCCAGATTCCTGAATAAATTCATATTCATCCCTTGTCAGTCGGACACCATTTCCAGACACTGCTCCACCATAGTATTTTTCATAAAGCCTGGAGTCAAACATCTGATCCGTTGCTTTGATCTGGGCCATTGCGGAATTGAGTTCATCCATCAGTTCCTGATTTGCCAGTCCTGTCATAAAATAATAGGGTTCTGATCCGAAATTACTGACTTCCTTGTAGCCTGTTCTTGCATCCAGACTGCCGACTACGACCGCATCCACCTTTCCCTGATCCAGCGCCTGAATACTTTCATCATCCGTATCAAATTCTATACTCTCATATTGAAATCCATTATTTTTTGCATAGTTCGCGAATACGAGATTCTGAAAGCTATTGCTCTGCATTGCTACTTTCATCCCGTCAAATGCATCATAATCATTGTAAAAGAATCTGTCATCATCTTCCCTGACATAGAGAATACTGCTTTCCGCCCCACTGGAAATGGTAGAAAAGAGATAGGTATTTTCCCGCTCTGTCGTCTTCTGTGCATGGCAGATCAAGTCAATTTTTCCTTCTTTCAGATTCTCCAGTTGATTTTCCCAGCTGTCGTAGACATATTCATAACTCCAGTGCGTATATTTAGAAATCTCATTTAAATAACGAACGCCATAACCATCATAACTTCCGTCCTCCTGCTGCTCAATAAAACCCGGATAATCAATGTAACCTACTCTGACAACACGCCGGTTTTCCTCTCCATATACACTTGTCTGTACACATACAGGCAGTAAAAAAACACCCAGAACGACCATTACCATTCCAAGCATTGCAATTCTTGTACACCTGTTATACATATTTTTATCTGTTTTTCCTCTGCTCCTCCTGCTACAGTTCATGTTATTTTCTCCTCCCGTTTGAAAATAAAGTTGTTTATTGTCGTATTTTGACACATTTTAGCATATTAATATCATAACACCGGATAATTGTATTTACAATTCTTTTTATTGATCTATTTTTATTGTAAATTCAATTAGGTTAAATATGCATTCACGCAGGAGACCACAAAAAAAGACCCGCTTAAAAAGCGGATCTTCTCTTATTTATTGTTCATCTTTTTACTATTTAAAATCAGACTGTCTGTAATAGTTTCAATTCATTACAGAACGTTTGAACCTTCCTGACTATCCATGCTGAATTCATAATCATTGCCTGGAAGAATTGCATTCAGAATAATACCAACAATTGCTGCAATCGCAAGACCTGATAACTGAATAGTAGCTCCACCAACAGGAATGCTGATTCCGCTTACTGTTGCATATTCAAATCCGATTGCACAGACAAGAATACTTGCAGAGATGATCAGGTTACGGCTATTTGTAAGGTCTACTTTATTTTCAACCATGTTACGTACACCGATTGCTGAAATCATTCCATAGAGGATCAGAGATGTTCCACCAATGATTGCTGCTGGAATAGATCCGATAAATCCTGAAATTGCTGGAATGAATGATAATACAACAGCGAATACTGCTGCAATTCTTGTAACACGTGGATCATATACTTTTGTTAATACGAGAACACCTGTATTTTCACCATAAGTTGTATTTGCAGGAGCGCCAACTAATGATGCAAGAGATGTTGCAAGACCATCACCTAACATTGTTCTGTGAAGACCTGGGTTTGCAATAAAGTTTCTGCCTGTTGTTGCACCGATTGCGGAAATATCACCGATATGTTCCATAACTGTAGCAAACGCAATTGGTACGATTGTAATGATAGAATTAATATCAAACTTAGCAAATCTGTCTGTTGAAAGAGGAAGTGCTACGATACCACCACTCATTACTTCTGAAAAATCTACTTTACCAAGAATAACGGCAAGAATATAAGTACCTACTACACCGATCATGATTGGCATGATCTTGATCATTCCCCTGCCCCAGATATTACAGATAATAATCAGAGCGATTGCAACGAGTGCGAGTAACCAGTCTGTTCTACAGTTGTTAATAGCACTTGGTGCAAGTGTCAGACCGATACAAATGATCATTGGTCCTGTAACACAAGGTGGGAAAAGTTTCATAACCTTCTGAATACCGAAGAATTTGATAAATGCTGCAATAACAAGATATACAAGTCCTGCTACAAAAACACCACCACATGCATATGGAAGCATTTCAACATTTGGTTTACCATCTATCATAGGTGCAACTGCTGCATATCCACCGATAAATGCAAAAGAAGATCCAAGGAATGCTGGAACCTTACCTTTTGTAATAATATGGAACAGAAGTGTTCCGATACCTGCCATCAGCAGTGTGGTCGAAACATTCAGACCTGTTAATAATGGAACCATGATCGTTGCTCCAAACATTGCGAACATATGCTGAAGTCCGAGTAATAACATTTTTACTGTTCCAAGTTCTCTGGCATCATAGATTGCCTTCTGACTTTCTGACTTTGTTGTTTTTTCTGTACTTTTCTTATTGTCGTTCATGTTCTTTCCTTTAACTATATTTTCTATTTCCGGCCATTACGCCTTTATGCATTGGATTTAAGTTTAGTATGATTCTTTTCTACGAATATATTCCAATTACCATACTTGCTGATTCAACCAGGCTGTTACCGCTATCCATACTGCATTTTTGTATATATCTGTGAGCCTGTGGCTCTGACATATCGTTGTTTTCCATAAGAATCTGCTTTGCTCTGTCAATTATCTTTTGTTCCTGTTCATCCCGCTTGCGAGGCGTTGTTCTCATCTTACGTCTTCTACGGATCTGTGCCTGCTGCATCATTTCCAGCGTATTGAGCAGATCATGCACCTTTAGGGGCATGGATACACAGACGATGTCACTATTTGCACATTCTACACAAAGATTCTTTGATGCGACCAGCAGCATCTCAAAACTTTTTGGTTTATATTCAAATAATTCTGAATATAACATATCACCGAGCTTGTATCCACTGATGATGATTCCATCAGACAGACTATCGGCAAAATTGATTGCCTGCGCGCCGGTGGTACAGGGTGATGCAACATCGTAACCGTTACGAACCAGGAGATTCTTGATAGTCCTGGCATCTTCCAGCTTGGGAAATGCCACAATAATACTCGACATACAGTTGCCTCCGTTTCATTTCAGTTTGCAAACTTCATTAATACTTTGACAAATATTCCTGTATCTCCCATTCTGTTACCTGTTTACGATATTCATCCCATTCTGTCTCTTTGGCTTCAATATACTTATTATAGATGTGATTGCCAAGAACTTCCCTGACAAAAGTATCTTTTTTCATATACTCAAGCGCTTCATAGAGATTTTCTGGTATTCTTTCGATTCCAGCTTTTTCTCGTTCTTCTTCTGTCATCTCAAATATGTTCTGTGCTACACTGGCTGGTGGTGTCAATTTTCTCTTAATACCATCAAGTCCGGCGGAAAGGCATACTGCCAGTGCAAGGTATGGATTTGCGGAAGGATCTGGGCAACGCAGTTCTACTCGTGTTCCCTGCCCTCTTGTAGCTGGAATTCTGATCAGCGGACTTCTGTTCGTTGCCGACCATGCAATATGTACTGGCGCTTCATATCCAGGAACAAGTCTTTTATAAGAATTGACCAGTGGATTGGTAATCGCAGCCATCGCTTTCATATGCTCCATGATACCAGCAATAAAATGTCTCGCATCCTCACTCAGTCCCATTTCTCCTTCTGGGTCAGCAAAGATATTTTTTCCATCTTTCGTTGCAAGTGACATATTGATATGCATACCGGATCCACACTCACCGAACTTCGGCTTTGGCATAAATGTGGCATGTAATCCATGTCGTTTTGCAATCGTTTTAACTGCTAACTTAAATGTCATTATGTTATCAGCTGTTGCAAGAGCTTCATCATATTTAAAGTCTATTTCCTGCTGGGCAGGTGCGACCTCATGATGAGATGCTTCAATTTCATATCCCATGTCTTCAAGTGTAAGCACCATATCTCGTCTTACATTTTCCCCGAGATCGGATGGGCCCAGATCAAAATACCCTGCATTTTCATGGGTAATTGTCGTTGGAAGTCCATTGTCATCTGTGTGGAAAAGGAAAAACTCACATTCCGGACCGACATTGAATACGTAACCCATATCCTCAGCCTGTCTGATCGCACGCTTTAATACATTTCTTGGATCCCCTTCGAACGGTGTTCTGTCTGTCGTATAGACATCACAGATCAGTCTTGCGACTCTTCCCTGCTGTGGTCTCCATGGAAATATCTCAAATGTGTTATAATCCGGATACAAATACATATCCGACTCTTCAATACGGACAAATCCTTCTACGGATGAGCCGTCAAACATGCAATTGTTGTTCAGGGCTTTCTCCAGCTGACTGGATGTAATTGCAACATTTTTCAGGACGCCAAAAATATCAGTAAACTGCAGTCTGATAAATTCCACGTCTTCTTCTTCAACGATCCTAAAAATATCTTCCTTTGAGTAGTTATGCATCTGATACCCTCCATTTTCTAAAAAATACTCCCGAACGTACCATTTAAACCAGATAAATCCAGTTCTCCTGATACATTACGAGAGTTCCTTATGCCTTATTGTTGACTATCCATTATTATAGATTATATGTAGGAAACAATTACTTGTCAACAAATTCTATTTGTAAATTTCTAACACTTTACTTTCTTAAGTCATTAATGGTTTTTCTTTAACAGGAATAACCGGTTCATTCCTGACTGCCATGGATACGGAAATTCCAAATATCTTTCCAGGGTATATTCTTTCTCAAATCGTTCTTCCCAGCGAGAGGTGCTGACCTGTCTGAAACGCAGGACACCATTTTCCTCATACAGATTGTCGCTCAGTCTTTCAAATCCATATTCCTCCAGTTCCTCGTCGGTATAGTATGGATTTAATTTCACGAACAATAATCCATTGCTCGATAGAATTCTTGTCAGGTGCTCATAGACATCTTCTGCCACGTCCTTTGGCATGACGTCCAGCACATTTGATAGAATTATGCCATCAAAGGAATCTTCTTCCACCTGATCCAGATAAGATATATCTCCCTGTACAAAATCAAGCTCATAGTAATGGTTCAGATTTGCCATCTTTCCAGCATAATCAATTCCCACCTCTGAACGGTCAATTCCGAGACCATAGTCCGTATGCCCAAAATCGGCACACTGAAACAAAACGTCACCAGTTCCACATCCATAGTCCATCACACGTGATGTTGACTGTGCAAACATCTGCAGGCAGGTATCAAATAACGGTTCTACCTGTAATTTTACGCCTGTCAGATCTTTAAGCTCACACTCTTTATAAGTGTCATCCCAAAGTTTCGTAGAAGCATCATACTGCTCCATTACAATCGCCAGCTTTCTTTTTAAATTATCTTTCATTATACCACAGTTAGTCCCAACTGTCCGTTTTTTCTCAATGTCCGTCCATAAAATACTCTTTTATATGTATGCAGATCACCATTCCTTATATACCTGCACGAAGCAAAAAGTCCCGCCGTCTGAATTGCCGAACCTTACAATACCTGGCTGCACGTCTCTCCCCTTCCACCTATCAGATTCATCACATCTGGCTGTATACCTGCCTATAACAAAAAAACTGGCAGACCTTTCTGCTTTTTCCATCCAGTCCAAAATCGACCAGGACAGTAAATGCAAAACGGTCTGCCAGTTCACTTCTATTCTAATGCTATTACCGTACTATTCTTCAGTAATATCAAGGATCTGGATACCATCATCCTCATCCTTTTGTGTTTCTTTGGAATCGTCTTCTACATGCTCTGTTGAAGCATCTGTACTATATTCTGACTCTTCCTGTTCTTTTTTCTCTTTCTTTGTTTCAGTTTCATCTGTATCAGCTTCTGTTTCATTTGCTGTTTCTTTTGCTGTTCCTTCATTTGTCTCATCAACGAAATCGTCATCAAAGTCATCTTCAAAATCGTCATCATCTACATAAAATCCGGCAGGAATTACTTCGATCTGGCTCAGAGTTGATTTACCAATAATGAATAAAGTTGGAATATCCTCTTCTTCTGTATTATCAACCAGGTTCTTAATGCCACTTGCTACATTTTCAATGTCACAGGTAACATTTACACCTTCTGGAAGAATTATCTTTACAGAACTTGTATTGCTCTTGAAATTGATATATTCATCCTTTTCAAATACAGCAAGACTGAGGTCGAGGACTAACTTTGAAGCAACTGCCTTGATTTCACAGCCTTCAAATTCTTCATCTTCAACTTCTACTGTTCTGCTTGTAGCTACGACGTTGTATTTCTTTACTTCGTCTGTAATGCTTTCATTTTCTTCTTTTTCAAATTTATCCTTTAATATCTTATATTTGTCATAAACGACTTTTGCTGCAACGGCTGTTGCTGTCAGTCCGACAAATGCTTTTGCGATTGATCTCTTCTTTGCCATTATTAATTCCTCCCAATATTTTCTACTTTTAAGCGTACTAGCATTATAGCATAAATTCCGAAGCAGTGTCACTAAGAATTTATTTGTTCACTTTCCATTTTTGAAAAAATACAGCCACAATAATTCTGTCTATAAAGATTATATTCCCTAGACAGTTCAATAGAACGTTTATAGCCTTCCCGCTTTTTAAAATCTGATACCAGATAGGCAACTCCGTATTCCTTTGCAAGTCTACAACCAATTTCATTTAATTTCGGGCTGTTTTTTAACGGACTGATCGTCAGTGTTGTACAGAAAAAGTCCATTTGAAGCTCTTTTGCCTTTCTGGCCGCCTCATCCAGACGCATCTCATAGCAGACAAAACAACGTTCTCCGCCTTCCTGACATTTTTCAAGTCCTTTTACGCGTGCAAAATACTTCTGCGCATCGTAGTCTCCCTCCAGAAACGAGACAGGATATTTTGCTGGAAAGTTCCTGATAAATTTCTTCTGTTCCTCGACTCTTCTTCTGTACTCCGGTTCCTCCGAAATATTGGGATTATAATAAAATACTGTAATCTCAAAATAATTTGAAAGGTATTCGATACAATAACTACTGCAAGGAGCACAACAGCTGTGCAGGAGCAGTTTTGGCACTCTGCCTTCCTTTTCAAGATTCATAAGGACTTTATCCATTTCTTTCTGGAAATTGCGGCCTAAGAATTCCTTTGCCACATGTTCTTTATCAATAAACATTATTTTCTCCTAAAAATACTTTTTCTTCTTAAATATAATGATACAGATGATTGCAATGATTACACTGACTCCGATCACGGCCGGATAGCCAAATTTTGAATTGAGTTCCGGCATATATCTGAAATTCATTCCATACCAGCCAACGATCAGCGTCAGCGGACTAAATATCGTTGTTACGGTAGTAAATAACTTCATGATCGTATTCTGATTATACTCTAGCATTGCATCATACGCTTCTCGTAAATGAATCAGATTGTCCATATTTAACTGTGCATTATCACTCAGCCTTTTTGCCTTTTCTGAAAACATTCGAAAATACATCAGATCTTCCTCTGTAAAGATCTCATTTTCATTTTCCTGTAATTCTTCACCAATATCGATCAGCTGTTCATAATAATTACGAAATACCATCAGATCTTTCTTCATCTGGAACAGACGATAGTTAAAGTTCTTATCCGTCCCCCCCGCCAGCATGATTTCTTCCAGTTCTGTGATTCTGCCGCCTATATTTTCAAGCACTTTATTATCTCCATCGAGCAGTCTTGAAATAAATGCATAGATTGCTTTCTCCAGTGTCACATTTTCCTGTTTGAATCTTCCGATTCTCTCCAATGCATAGTTAAATACATCCTCTGTACTATCATCATGATCAATGATCTTGACCAGCAAAAATAAATTTTCCTTAATATATATTGCAATTCTGTCCCTGGATGCGTACAGATCAGCAGGATCGATAATATTAATAATACAGAAACTATAATCATCATAGACATCGATCGAGCTTCTAAAGTTTCCATTTTCTGTAATGCATTCTTTGACTGTCGTCTCCGAAAACCCAAAAACTTCAGAACAATCTTTGAGCTCATCATAATCTATATAACCTACATTAATCTTTTCCGTATTTAGATCCTGCAGTTTCACAGGCTCGCTGACAGAATCCTGTATCGCATAAAATCTCATTATTACTCCTTGTATTTTGTAATCTGATTCTTTCCTTTGCTTTTGGAAATATACAGTGCACGATCGGCCATGGAAATCATATCGTCAATATTTTCTATTCTGTTAACAACAACATACCCGATACTGATCGATACAGAACCATCTTCTCTGATCTTCATATCACTGATCTTCTGACGAAATTCTTCCATCATCTGATCTGCACATGCACCATTGTCATATATAATACCACAAAATTCATCTCCGCCCCACCTTGCAAGGAGATTTTCTTTTCCAATGGTGTTGCTGACAACTTCTGCGACCTGGGTGATCACGGCATCACCAGCCAGGTGTCCCGCAGTATCATTGATATGTTTAAAATCATCTATATCAAACATAAAGACTACTTTCTGACTGTTTTCTTCCATTGCTTTTTTCAGAATGACCTCATAAAAATAACGCCGGTTCGGCAATCGTGTCAGGGAATCCATCGTTGCCACTTTGAACATCGCCTGGTTGTGTCTTCTGATCAGGAGCACGATTATAACAATTAAAAGTACAGCAATCGCTGTATTCACACAGAAATTATGGAACATGATCGTTCGGAAAGAGCGCAATTCCTTAATGTTGTTTTTACACACCACCAGATACCATTCCATTTCCTGAATATATTCTGTTGTAATACAGATCTTATACCCCTCACCAGGATACCAGAATACAAGCTGCCCATCCTTATTTTCCAAAATATCAGCACGTACATTATCGAGTTCTGCTGTATCAAAAATATTTCTGGAACCTGACTGATCCGTATTCAGGTCGACCAGGATCTCCCCCTGGGCATTCGTCAGTCCTGCCTGTACATCTGCTTCACCAACGCTTTCCTGGATCATTTTCTGTACATCCTGCATCAGCATAGCTACTCCGATCACGCCAAGAAGTCTGCCATCGGATGCCTCCAGGCGACTATTGATAAAGATCGTTGTGATCTGGTTGTCTTCGTCCATATTAATATCCAGTGAAATCTGTTTTCCACTATTGATAAAACGATAATACCACTGGTCATAAGTGTCCTCATGGGAAATCACTTTTGACACACCGCCTTCATAATAATATTTACCAGATTTATCCGAGATATAAAAAACTTTACTGTATTGATATACTTCCTTGTAATGTTTTAGAAATGCAACGATTTCTTCATCAAATTTCTCTTCCTGTTCAGCGCTCACCTTTTCATTTACCTGAATCATTTCTTTTAAAAGCTGATCCTGGGCAAGTGTTTTTACCACATAGAGTGGCTTTGTGAGCTCATTATCAATATTATTGTAAATATTAGAAGCTGCCAGCTGTGATATCTTTTCCAGATCTTCTTTCATCAATATCTTGTAATCCCGATACGTCATCCAGAAAATCCCTAAATATCCCACCATCAGTACTGCTACGATGACTGCTACAATCTTTGAAGCAGAGAAAAATCTGAATTTTCCTCTTTGTTTCCATATTAATTTCATATTTATAAAATGCAGGACAGGTCTACTCTGCTACCTTTCTTAATACCTGTTCAAATTCCATGTTACCACCAAATAGGTCAAGGGCGCTTCCAATCGTCACATCCAGTCTGTTCTGCCCGAGTTCTTTTAAAGTATCCAGATCTTTATAGGATCCTACGCCGCCCGCATAGGTGATCTGATTTCCCGTCCATCTGCCAAGCATTTTTGCCAGCTCTTCTTCCACACCACTGGCTTTGCCTTCCACATCTACTGCATGAATCATAAATTCATCGCAATATGAAGACAGTTCCTGCAAGACTTCTTCCGTCACTGTTACCTGCGTAAATTTCTGCCATCTGTCTGTTACTATATAATAAGCACCATCTTTTTTCCTACAGCTCAGATCGAGGACCAGCCTATCCTTTCCCACTGCCTTTACCATCTTGTTCAGATTGTCATAATTGATCTGCCCATTGCGAAATACATAAGATGTCACGATCACGTGAGAAGCACCTTTGTCCAGAAACTCTCCGGCATTTTCATCATTCATGCCACCGCCGACCTGTAATCCGCCTGGAAATGTATCAAGTGCAAGAAATGCCTGCTGTTTATCCTGTTCGTAGAAATCCGTTCCAGCAGGATTCAGTAAAATGATATGACCACCCTGAATTTTCCTGCTTCTGTAAAGTTCTGCATAAAACTTCGCATCCTGCTCTGAAACAAAATTCTCAACTGCCTGATTTCCCTGATCTAAAAGACTTCCACCTACAATTTGTTTTACTCTTCCATTATGAATATCTATACATGGTCTGAATCTCATACTGCCTCCTGCTTTCTTTTGTTTTTTTATTAGTTATACATTGTTTATGAATAAACTTGCAAAAATATTTCTTTGATTGTATCCCTACCGGAATAAAAATAATTATACCCTATAAAGGATAAAATACCAACCTTATTTTCCTTAGGTAAGTACTGTAAATGCCTTATTTTCGCTGTTACTTTTTACCATACACACAATTTTCGACAAAATAACAAATTATTTGAAATAATTTTAATTTATAGTGGATTTTTTTTCAGTTTTTATGTATAATAGAATCTGTTTTCATATTATAGATTCGACTTATAATTATGCATAATCGGTAAATAAGCATACGTATCTATAAGAATCGTACAATAAAGGCAGTATTTCTGCCGGTCAAAAAAGGAGAGAATAGAAATTTATGAAAAAGAAGTTACGTTTTATTCTATCCCTTCTCGTAGTTTGCCTGATCTTTTCCTTAACCGGATGTGGCAGTTCCAAGAGTACCAATAACAAGTCTCTGACAATTGGTACAAATGCAGAATTTCCACCATTCGAATATATTGACTCCAATGGTAATCCAGACGGTTTCGATATTGCGATCATCAAGGCAATCGGCGAAGAAATGGGTTATGATGTCACAATTAAGAACATGGAATTCAAATCCCTGATTGCTTCCATAGCAACAGGTGGTATTGATGCCTCTATTGCAGGTATGACAGTTACTGATGAAAGAAGCCAGAGTGTTGATTTCTCAGATTCTTATTATACTGCAACACAGTACATCGTGGTACCGCTCAACAGTACCATTTCCAGTCTCGATGATCTGAACGGAAAGAAAATCGCAGTTCAGGAAGGAACAACTGGTGATATTTTATCCACTCCTGCTGATGATAATGATATCATTACAGATTCAACAACAGAAGTAAAACGTTTTAAAAAGGGTACCGATGCCATTCTTGAATTAAAGAACGGCGGTGTTGATGCAGTTGTCATTGATGCGAACCCAGCAGAACAATTTGTAAAATCAAATTCAGAAACTCTGAAATATGTCGTTGATGATTCCTCAACAGAGCAGTATGCAATTGCTGTTTCAAAAGGAAACACAGAACTTCTCAGTGATCTGAATGAAGGTCTTGAAAAGATCAAAGAAAACGGAACTTTTGATAAATTAGTAGAACAGTATATCAATACAGATTCCACTGAACTTACCAATACAAAATCATCTAATCCATTTATCAACTTTATAGATAAACTTGATTATGTATTTGTACAGACAAATGGTTACATGCTCCTTCTTAAGGGCCTCGGCACAACGATCTTTATTTCTATCATCGCTGTTATCCTTGGTACTGCATTAGGTTTTATTGTAGCATTGATGAAACTGACAGAAATACGACGTGGAAAGAAAACAGCACTTTCCAGAATAGCGAATATTTACATAGACATTATTCGTGGTACTCCGTCTATGGTACAGCTGCTGATCATGTATATGATCATCTTCCAGAACCGTTTTGGTATCGTTGCTGCTGTCCTGACATTTGGTATTAACAGTGGTGCCTATGTTGCCGAGATCATTCGTGCCGGTATCATGGCTGTTGATAACGGACAGATGGAAGGTGGTCGTTCCCTTGGTCTTTCTTATGGACAGACCATGAAGTTCATCATTATTCCACAGGCTGTAAAGAATATTCTTCCTGCTCTTGGTAATGAATTCATTACTCTGATCAAGGAAACAGCAATCGTTGGTTATGTTGCTATTCAGGATCTGACAAAAGCTGCTGACTTTATCATTTCCAGAACTTATGAAACATTCCTTCCACTGATTGCAATTGCAATTATTTATTATGTATTGATCAAGATCTTAAGTAAGTTACTCAGTATTTTTGAAAGGAGGCTGCGCAGAGGTGATATACGTTAATAATCTTCATAAATATTATGGCGAACTTGAAGTCCTCAAAGGCATTGATGCCCATATCACACCAGGTGAATGTGTTGTTGTCATTGGTCCTTCAGGTTCAGGTAAAAGTACATTTTTACGTTGTCTGAACAGACTGGAAGAACCTACAAAAGGTTCCATTAAAATTGACGGTGTTGACCTTATGGCGGCTGATACCAATATTGATAAATTAAGACAGAGCGTTGGTATGGTATTCCAGCATTTTAATCTGTTCCCACATATGACGATCCTGGATAATGTTACACTTGCTCCAGTTCAGTTGGGACTTATGAACAAAGCTGATGCTGAAAAGAAAGCACATGAACTTTTAAAGAGCGTTGGTGTTGATGATAAAGCTGGTAATTTCCCTCCACAGTTATCTGGTGGACAGAAACAGCGTGTTGCAATCGCACGAAGCCTTGCTTTAAATCCACATGTTATGTTGTTCGATGAACCAACTTCTGCTCTTGATCCAGAAATGGTCGGTGAAGTACTTGATGTTATGAAACGTCTTGCAGAAGGCGGCATGACAATGGTCGTTGTAACCCACGAAATGGGATTTGCTCGAGAAGTTGCTGACAGAGTTATCTTCATGGATGGTGGTAATATCATTGAAGAAGGAACTCCACAGGAAATCTTCGATCATCCACAAAATGAACGTACAAAGAGCTTTCTCAGAAAAGTTCTCTAATCCTTGATAAAATAAGAAATAGCAGTCATTCACATGTACTTGTGAATAACTGCTATTTTTTATACCTAATTTCTTCTACCTGTGTTCTGAACTGTATTCTGGGCTTCTGACATTCTAAGCTGCTGACATTCTAGGCTGCTGACATTCTATGAACCCTGCAGATTCGTTGCCACCTCTTTTTCCTATTTACGGAATATCCTTTTGAGAATAATAAATGCTGCGACAACACACAGTATACATTCAATCAGTAACAAAGCAAAAGCCTGCCCATTTAACCCCACAAAGCCATCCGGCACTAGTGTCAGATCACCGATACTGCCAAAGGTAGCACCGATCAGTGCAAATACAGCAAGGATCAGCCCTCCTTTATTGAACAGATATCCCTGATTAATATTCGCCATTTCTGCAAGTCCACTCAGCCTCTCCCGGAGTTTCCTATTCTCTTCTTCGATATAGAGCCGCTTCTGCAAACAACGATAAATAGCAGACCCTTCTCTCTGCGGTGTGACTTCGAACAAAATCAACTGATTCTGAAAGACAACAAAACGTTCCTGCAGGTTCATCAGCTCTGAAACCTTTCTGTTATTCATGATCTGCTGATGAATTTCCAGCCCACAGGATATTTTGGACATCACATTTTGAAAAGCTATGATGGAAGCCCGTTGTGCAAGCACAAGCAGAATCAGCTGTTTTAACACCGTATTATGGTTATCCAGGGTAAATTGCTGATTTCCAGCTGTCATACACAAATAGGTATGTGCTGTGATAGCTGTCAATTCACCTGTATTTTGATCTGGAACCGTTTTAGTTCTATCTGGCTGACCGCCCTGTGGTTCATTTATCCGGTTTTGCGCTGGAAAATTTGTCAGATAGAGGCTTTCTCTGATCTGTTTTCTGCGTTCCGCAGGATTTAAACAGGAACACTCTTCCTCTAGATCTGCATAAATCAGTTCATAAACTGACTTTTCCAGCTCCTGTTCATGAAATGCAGAATCCTCCTGATTCCATTCTTTTAGTAGTTGCGCATAAAAGATTGGGTCTCTGATCATGCAGGACACATACATTTTGCTGTCAATCGCAGGAACGATCTGCAGTTTGTCCTCCTCATCCGATCTGCGCGAAGAAAATACAACCTGATCCGTAAAAAATTGCAGTAATTTTTTTATTATGTCCGTGATATACGTAATGACAATTTCTGTCTGCTCCTTCTCATGAAATTCCTCTACGAACTTTTCGAAATCTTCATGCAGGACCAATTTTCCATGATCCAGCTCGATTCTTAACTGATCAGCACATTTCATTCTGGAAACTTCCGGTGTAAAATAGGGAATTGCAATTCTTCTTCCATATTCATTGATCATTTTCACAATAGAAACAGAATTCTGACAGTGCGCACCTGCCCTGTCATAACCAGTATTGATGCAATCCATCACAAAAATGGCCACTCCGGTGTTATACACTTTCAAGCATATATCCTGGATCTGCATATATATTTCCTGTTTTCTGGCTGTAATGACATATCCTGCGCCCTCCATCAGTTCCCGCTTTACATGGTAATTGTGTACCGTATCGTTATTCTGATCTCCATACACCGCCCTTCTGGCGGATAAGTGAAAGAACCTGCACTCATTATAGTGCAGACAATCCTCGACTCTTGCCTGTTTGATTTGCTGATCTGACCGGCTTTCTACCCAAACCCCGTTCTCCTGATTAAAAATACTGCTGAAATCCTGCAGTTTACTGCGATTCCAGGTGAATGGCAGCATAAATGTATGATAACTGTAAACTTCGTGCATCGTTAATTTAGTTGCTTAACTCCCTTCCTGTTCCTACCTGTATTCTGCGCGGATTTCCTCAGTGCTAAACATAATTATGCTTTTCTCTTTTTCTTGTTTCTGAATGCAGCCATTGCTGCGGTTCCAGCTGTCAGTACTCCTATAAGATAAACAACTACATGATTTCTATCTCCAGTTCTGACGACTTCAGTCCTGCTCTGTCCACCTGCATCTGTCTGCTCAGTATTTTCTGCCTGGTTACCTCCATTCTGATTTGTAATATCTGTCTGGTTTGCAATTTCTGTCCTATCTACAGTACCAGTCTCATTTTGTGACATCTGCTGATTTTCTGAAACTTGTTCCTGCTGTGCTGCACTTGTTGATTGCTCTTCTTTGTTCGTTTGAGACTCCTTTGCCGTATGGCTTTCCTTTGCCGTCTGGCTTTCTTTGTCCGTCTGGCTCTCTTTGTCTGTCTGACTTTCTTTATCCGTTTGGCTCTCTTTGTCTGTCTGACTTTCTTTATCCGTTTGGCTCTCTTTATCTGTCTGACTTTCTCTATCCGTTTGGCTCTCTTTATCTGTCTGACTTTCTTTATCTGTCTGACTTTCTTTTGCCGTCTGACTCTCTTTGTCTGTCTGCGTTTCTTTATTTGTCTGACTTTCCGGCTGAAGTGCAGTTCCTGATGCTTTGATCACCAATGCACCACTAATATTCTCAATCACAAGTACCCCACTTGTCCGATCATATGTGTAAGCAACGGGTTGTCCATCTGCACTGACTTCAAGCGTATCTGACAATGCATAATGCTCTGCTGGTGTTAACCTGATCTGAAGTCTTCCGCCCTTGGAAACTGTGTTCGCACCATCTGTGCTTAGATTTTCGAGCTGATAAGTGACAGGTAGTGAACTGTCCTCTGTAGTATTTTCCAGAGTAATATTTGAAAATTTGGCATTACTTAATTTATGTAACTGGTTCGCTGCTTCATTCCCATCTAATGCAAACCCTATATAAATACTGTCTGACATATCGACGGTCGTTGAACCGACCTCTGTCCAGTTTTCTCCGTCCTGAGATGAGTATCCAGTAAATGAGTTGCCTTTCCGCACCAGCTTTAACCAGGTGCCATTGTAAGCCGCTCCTGTTTTAAATGGAATATCAGTTAACAAAGGAATTCCTGCTTTCTTCGCTGCTGACGGACTATCTATGGTTTCACTGATAGTATCGATTTTTCCATCCGTTGTTGCCCTATCTACCAGATAATCCGACCAGGATGTCTGATTGCTAAGCTTTACCAGTGACATTCCAAGCGCCGCTGTCTTAGCATTATCATCAAGTGACTCTCTGCACATCAGTCCTGCAAAAACATGGTTATCAACAGTCGTGACCGAATCAAGTTTTGCAATAAGCTGTGCATCTCCTGTTATTTTCTGATAGGTATAGTGGAAATCATCCTTTGTCTCATCTGCATCTGCTGTATTGGAAACACAGCCTTCTCTTTTTCCGAGTTTACCAGCCCCTTTTACCGTAAGAATTCCATCTGTCAGACTAGAGCTTCCCTCAATTCCAGTTGTACCAATATCCGTACTCTGCCATTCGCCTGTTCCATCTGTGCTATTTACATGCAGACGTGATGGTACGCTCTGTGTCTCATTTCCATCACTGTCATAGGCTCGTGCAGATATGGAATATGTTCCGTCTTCCAGTCCTGTGTATGTAAATGTATAAGGTGCTTCTGTATCCATGCCTACAAGATCTGCCCCGTTGTAAAACTCCACCTTGGCTATAGATCTTCCTTGCGCTGCCTGCGTGTCTGCATTGACTGTCACACTTTCATTTTCCGTGATCTGGGTATTGTCCGTAAGATCGATTGCAATTTCAGGATTTGCAGCTACATAATCTAATTCTGTGACCCCTTCAACGAGCGCATTCAGGTAATGTTCCAAATTGGAATACCCATCTTCGCAAATGATGGCTCCATCTGATGCATCCTGAGAATTCAGTCCATTCTCATCTTCCCAGTAATTAGGAATTCCATCCTGGTCCGTATCAAAGCCAGCCTCTCTTGTCGCATAATCAGTACAGTATCCGCCAACTTCATCCTCTGTATTAATGTAAAAGCCAGTATCATTTCTCGTCTCAGAAACCACTCTGGCATCGATTGCATCTCTATATGGATAAGTTGCACCAGCCGAATTCAGAACCGGTTCATAACAATCAACAGCCGGCACCATTGTAATACGATCAAATGCTTCCGCCTGCACCGGTTCAGTCAATTGTGTCGTGGCCATATCTCCATCTGCCATGCCCACATTTTTGATGCCCGCCGAATTATCGGCTGAAAGAGCTTCATTTCCTTCAACATAATTATCCTTCGCATAAAAACTTGCTTTCTTATTATTTTCTCCGAACTGTAGAATTGCATTCAATACTTTGTCCCTGGTTCCCTTTCCTGCTTTCAGATAGTTATTCACATAGTTCGTATTGGTAAATCCTCCACCATAACATGGAAGATACCCCCAGTTATACACTACGTTGTCACTGATCTGCAGGTTCGCCATGCTGAACTGCTTTGTCGGGTCGGTCATACAGCCACCACCAATTCTTGGTGATCTGGAAGTGTGATCAGCAATCAAATTATACTGAAAAACAGTATTATCTCCTCCAAAAATTCCACCATAACCATGGCGGCCTTTAGAATGTCCAGATACCGTAAGGCTTTCTGAAATCATGCACCACTGGACCGTTCCATTTTTGCCACGATACGTAGAAAGTGTTTCATCGGTATTCCAGCTGAACGAGCAATGATCGATCATAAATGTATCATTGTCCCTTCCCCACAATGCATCCATGGAATCACCACCATTATACACATTTTCTGCACCTGGGCGAAAACGCATAAAACGAATGATCAGATTCTGCGAATTGCTGATATTGGTATCATATCCTGCAACTGTAATTCCCTGCCCAGGTGCAGTCTGCCCTGCAAGTGTTATATTCTTTTTATCCCTGAACGACAATGTCTGTTTCAGATGAATCGTTCCCCCTACCTGAAATACAATTGTCGTACCATCTCCAGCATGATCAATTCCATAGCGAAGCGATCCTTCAATCGGCGCCTCATCAATACCATAATCCTCTAGATTGGTGACTGTATAGACCTGATATCCTCTTCCTCCACTGGCGTACATACCACCGCCCTGTGCCCCTGGAAATGATGGAATCTGTGTCTGCATATCTGTTTTTGTCTGTGCTGACAGCGTAATTGGCGTTCCAGGCAGTTGCAGTCCGCCAGCAATTAACATTCCCGCCAGTGTAAATGCTGCTGCTTTCTTAAAATTTCTGTTCTTGAAATTTCTATTCATGTAATACTCCCCCTTTTTTTTCTTCTCTACTCTCCAATCGTTTTTCCCAATTTACTGTCTTCCTGCGTATGTCTTTTCCTCACCTCCAAACTTCTAAAAACACTTTTATAATATTATTTATAATTAGAAATTTCAATGCTGTTTTTATATAAATTGCATAATATATTCAATTTTAATGCGCGACTTTTGTATGATTTTGTACAATTAAGAACCATATAGCAAAAATGGACAGGCATTTATTCTTAACTTTCTATCACCCACTTTTACAAAGAAGCAATTTCGACTTCCATACAAAAAGACCATGTCCGCACTTACGTGCATGACATGGTCTTTTTACTATTTATTAATTATTTCTATTTATTAATTGAGGTAATTTCATAATTCATTTTCGCTCCTTGTGGATAACTTTCGAGAAA
>CAJMQE010000056.1 GCA_905215405.1 uncultured bacterium | reverse complement strand
ATTAATATCGCAAACGATACTAACTTCTCTTTGAATCCTTAACTTAACACCATTGGGTAAAACAGGGCAGCATTTATTTGAACTTAAAACAGCATAAATTTTGGATATTTAAAACAACTTTCACAACATTAAGAAAGGCTTAGTTAAAGTACGCTCAAAAACAGTATTAATCTATAAATCATTAAACATATACATAATACGGCACGAAAAAGGAGCTGCGCACAGCTGATTAACATCAGCTAGTGCGACAGCCCCTTTTTAATACTTGGATATTATTCTTTCACTATATTCAAATGTAACCATTTTCCGCTCAGAAAACGTATGGAGAAAATAATTGCCCTAATAATCCAATCTACAAATATTCCAATCCAGACGCCAATAAGCCCTAAATGGTATACTCTTACAAATAAAACACCAAGTGCGACACGGCAAGTCCACATGGTAATAACTGAAATAGTCATTGAAAATCTAACGTCCCCAGCTGCTCTTAATCCATAAGGTAAACCAAATGCACCTACCCATATTATTGGTTTTACAATTGTCATTGCAGTAACCATTTCGAAACACATATCTGCTGCCGCTGGATTCATACCACCGATCCATGTTACAGGTCTTGTTATTGCCAAAACAAATAAACAGGAGACGAATACACCAATCCATGCAATTCCCATTAATTTCACAATATAATACTTTGCTTCCTCAATTCTTCGCGCACCAATAGCCTGCCCCACTACAGTCATAAGCCCAATCCCAACTCCGTTACTAAAAATTCCATTTACCATTTCTAAAATATCTGTCATTGCCTGTGCAGATATTGCAACGGTTCCTAACGTTGAGACAGTTGATTGAATAGCAATTTTTCCAAACTGAAACATACCATTTTCAATCCCTGCAGGCACACCGATAGCCATGATTGCTAATATAACGGATATGTCAGGACGTATTTTCAAGTAATCTTTTACAACAATTATTTGGTTTGGTTTTCTTAAATAAAAGAATATTACCATTGTACACAATATTCGTGCCAAAAGTGTTGCAATTGCTGCTCCCGCTACACCCCATTTAAAGTAATATATAAATAATGCATTTCCAACAACATTTATAATATTTGAAATTACAGATACCTTTGTTGGAAACTTTGCATTGGCTGATGCTCTATAAAATGCAGATCCCGCACTAAACAAACCTAAAAATGGATAAGAAATCACAGTTATATAAAAATAACTGAATGCATTTTTCATGACATTTTCTTCTACACTTCCAAAGATAAAATGTAACAGATGTTTTCCACCCACAAGACAAAATGCTGTAATTACAATAGAGATTATAAAAACAGTAAGTACTACCTGTCTTGCAGTCTTATTGCTCTCCTTTTCATCTCCACTCCCTATATATCGCGAACATATGATAACCGCTCCAGCTGACAGTGCTGAAAATATCTGTATTACTAGATTGTTTATAGAATCTACTAACGATACAGCCGATATAGCTTCACTACCAACAGTGGAAACCATCATTGTATCTACCATTCCCATAAGTGAATTCAGAAGTTGTTCTATAATAATCGGAACAAGTAACCAGAAAAGTTTCTGATTATTAAACAATAAATTTTTATTATTTATCTTTGTTTTGTCATATATTTTCATTCACATTCAGCTCCAGATATTATTGTTAAATCATAGTTAGATTTCTGAATAAAACAGGTGTGATTATATCTGCATATTAAACTTAAAATGATTGTACTACTTTAAAAATATAATTACAACTTAACTGGAAATGTCATCTCATAATTGTCATCACGTATTTATACTACAAAAGATATATAACAGTCATCAGATTCCAACCCGTCCACTTTCTCTTCGATAAAGCAAAAATGATACAATTGCTCCACATAATTCAGCAATTGGAAATGCAATAAATACAAAATTTTTATCAGTAGTAAAATTGACCAGTATCCAGGCTAGTGGAAGGGCGATAACGACCATTCTGATCAAAGAAATGATTAATGAATAGACGCCTTTTCCCATAGCCTGAAATATCCCCTGAAACGCGATATTGACACCTGCAAATATATATCCCACGGCAATGATTCTCATTGCTGCCACACATATATCTAAAATCTCTGATGATAACGCAAAAATACCAGCCAATGGTTTTGAAAAGACTTCTATTGCAATCATACAAAGAAGCATAATGATCACTGTATCCATTACACCATATACGATTGTTTCCTTAACTCTCTTCTTATCCCTTTTTCCAAAATTGTAAGCTACTAATGGAATCAAGGCATTATTTAAACCGCATGCTGCAAAAAATGCAAACTGCTGAATTTTGTAGTATACACCGTATGCAGTCACATAGCTTTCTGATATTCCCGCCAGAATAATATTTACACCATAAGTCATAAATGACATTAACGCCTGCATAATAATAGCTGGAATTCCAACCTGATAAATCTTAATAATGATAGTTTTTTGTGGCTTCAAATAGCGGGGCGCATGATCTATTTCCTTATTACATAAATAATGAAATGCCATATCCAGAACAAGTGTAAATATCTGCCCGATTACTGTAGCATAAGCCGCACCTTGGATTCCCATTGCTGGACAACCAATCCACCCAAAAATCATAATAGGATCCAAAATGATATTCGTAAGAGCTCCGGCGATCTGTGCAATCGTGGAATGCATCGTCTTACCTGTCGACTGTAAAAGCTTTTCATAAATCATGCTGAGTACAGAACCAAAAGACAGACAAACACAGATCGTAAGATACTCTTTCCCTAATAACAGAATTTGGGCGTTCGCTGTTTGTGAGCTAAGATAAATATTAACACCAAAAATTCCAAACAGTAAAAATACAACATATGTACAGATGCCTAAAAATACAGCGTTTCCAGCCGTTCTGCTCGCCTGCTCGCTATTGCCCTGTCCAAGATTTTGTGACAAGAGCGCATTGACTCCTATTCCAGTTCCAACACCAATTGCAATGATCAGCATCTGTATCGGAAATGCTAAAGTCAAGGCATTCATTGCCTGATCTGCTATTTCTGGTATTAAAGATACAAAATAACTGTCAATGATGTTGTACAGTGCCTGAATAATCATTGAAAAGATCATGGGAATTCCCATGGTTAGAATTAATTTTTTTATGGGCTGTGTACCCATTTTGTTTCCCGTTAACTTGTTACTCATACTTTCTTTCTCCTTTATTTGTAATAAGGCTTACAAATAATGGTAAATTATTCCATATATTTAGCAACAAAAAAAGCGGCTGCTGCGTAAGCCTACATCTAGATTTACGCAAAAGCCACTTTAGGATGTACCGTTATACTATCACAAAATTTCTTTTATTGTCAACACACATTTATTCTATTTTACCTGCTAACTACTATTACAATTTCCTATTTATCATTTGATAAAACTGCAGAAATTCTTTCTTCCCTTTCCGGAAATTCAACGCCATTATAAATTTCAGATTCCTTTTTCTCGAACTGTATTAAACTTTTTTCCCGTACTACAAACGCTGTATCCGTATCGCCATATATGGCTTTTCGAGTCCCTCTACAAATGGCTGTCCCGCACATGTATAATGATAGCGATCCTTATCTGTAATTTCATACTCTTTGCTTTCACGAGTGACCGTCATATTCCAGGTATCGATGACATCCACTGCAAATCTAGTTCCCATCGGTATTTCCGGAGTCTTAAAGGCAGGGAGCTGGAATTTCCACTGCATTGGCACTGTGCTTCCAAAGTAAAATAAATAATATTGTCCATTACAGCCGGCTCCATTTAAGATCCACCAGTGATCTAGCGGTTCCAGACCTCCTGTACCACTTTCAGCAATGATGTTTTTTAAGAATGCTATCCTGGCAGGACTTTCGCCTTTCAAAATACCGCCTTTCGCCCACCAGATCAGATCCTTGGGATCCTGAAATGTTTCTCCATGTGACATGTATACACCAGATACAGCTGCCTTCCAGTATTTATCTACCACTTCCTGCGCACTCAGACTTCCCCATCTCTGCATCAGATTTCCTTCATAACCGACTTCATCATAGATAACTGGCTTCTGATAAATATCCCTGTGTGCCTTATATACTCCAAATCCTAGTTCTACATCTCCATTGTGCGTTCCCAATTGAATACTTGCATGTGTGATCTTAGGATTCCAGTGATCATAGAGAACATCTCCCTGATGAATGGACAATAGATGGTGATAAGGATCTTTGTTCGCTACAAATGCAAGGAAATCATCCCAGTCCGCCTTTGTCTTTTTTTCCATATAATCATATTCATTTGCCAGCGACCACCAGACATTTCTAAAGGAAGCCATTCTTGCGATCAGATATTTTAAATATCTGAGATCATTTTCATGGCTCATCCTGTCGAATCCCCAGTGTCCTTTATCATATGGATGGAACAGGATCAAATCTACCTCAATGCCAAGATTCTGCAGTTTTTCGACAGACTGTTCCAGGTGCTGAAAGAATTCTGGATTAAACCTGGTGACATCCCAGTGGTCAGGTGCCTGTCCTTCGTAAGGATAAAGATACGGTTCCGTACTATTATTTGAATAGAACTTAGGAAACACACACATTCTGAGCTTATTAAAACAGGATTGTGACAACGTGGCAAGTGTTTCCATCTGGATCTTTTCCGGCTGATGAATCCATGCGTAGCAGGTTGTTCCGAACGGATAAAATTCTGTTCCGTCCGCATAGGCAAAATGATACTTATTTCTGACCCTGACCGGTCCGTGGTTCTTCTCATTGTCCTCGCAGCTGATACACTCGAATGTACCTTTTTGTCCATTGAGTTCTGCTGTATTGGATCTTGTTTCATATACCCACGTTCCCTCTGTTTCTGGCATGAACCGGACTCTATAGATCCCAGCTCCATCATAAAAGCCATCCACTTCTACAGTATCTTCTTTTTGCTCTACATTTGTAAATACCGCCGACAGTTCCACATCCACAAATGGATTTCCATCTGCTGGGCCTACTAATTCTATTTCATATAGATTCCACTTTTCAATCTGCGTTTTCATATGCTTACCTCTCCACTTAAGTTTTCTCTATTTTATTTCTACTACTTTCTGAAAGTTTATCTACCTGTTTTTCTAACTGCTTGCTACCTATTTGCTATCTGCCTGCTATTTGTTTTCTATCTGCTTGCTATTTGTTTGCTATTTGTTTGTTTTCTGTTTGTACAGTATTTAAAAAAGCAGTTTTTCCTTCATTTCCTGTCCTATTTTACATCTGCAAGCACTAAATTCATATAAATAATTTAGTTATATTTACTAAATTAATACTAAATTATTTCTAAATACTCTTGTTCCTCAACTTCTATAACGCTATAATAAGCACAGTCCCAAGTCAGTTATAATAAGTAGACCAAAATCGGGACGAAATAATAAACACAGACCCAAGTACCGAACACTTTAGTCCGAAGAGATCATTGAATTATATATTAGAAAGGAACACCATTTATGTCTATTACAGCAAAAGAACTCGCAACTCTTCTTCATTTATCAGAATCCGCTGTTTCCCTTGCCCTGAATCACAAAAAAGGGGTCAGTACCAAGACCAGAAACAAAGTCATAGAAGCTGCACATAATTATGGATACGATTTTTCCAAAATCAAGCACCAGCCAGCACAACAGGGTTCGATCAATCTACTGATCTACAGAAAAAATGGCGTTGTCGTTACAGATACTCCATTTTTTGACGAACTGATAAACGGGGTACAGAAAGCCTGTAAGGATCTCGGTTATCCTCTTACTGTACGCTATCTTTTATCATCGGAGCCCGTGGAACTGCAGCTAAAGACCACTCTGTCCTCTGATTGTATTGGTATTCTTTTAATTGGCACAGAAATGCAACAGGAGGAACTTACAAAAGTCACACAGTTAAAACTTCCAGTTGTTCTTCTGGATTCCTCCTTCCATAACGCAAAAATAGACTGTGTCCAGATCAATAACGTAGAAGGTGCCTTTGAAGCGACCCTCCACCTGATCAAACATACACAGTCACAGCCTGGATATCTGAAGTCTTCTTATTCCATCAACAATTTTGAAGAACGGTCCGATGGATTTTTTAAAGCGATCCGCTCCAGCGGAATGTCCACGAACGCCTGTATCGTACACGAATTATCGCCCTCCATTGATGGTGCCTGTGCAGACATGAATAAGATCCTTGAAAATAAAGAACCGCTTGCCAAATGTTACTTTGCTGATAATGACCTGATCGCGGTTGGTGCAATGCAGGCGCTCAAAGAACATGGCAAGCGGATTCCACAGGATATTTCTATTATTGGTTTTGATAACATGCCGATCTGTACTTATCTGGACCCGCCTCTCACAACTGTCAATGTTCCCAAGGAATACATGGGGATCATCGCAGTAGAAAGGCTGGTCAGTATACTGAAAACAGCTTGTTTTCTACCTGTTAAATTTGAAGTTAATACAGAAATCATAACGCGTTCCTCTGTTACTGAACATCCATATCCTGCTCATTTAAAGAGCTAGAGGCCGGCTGTTCTTCATCCTGTAAATGATTCTTGAAAAAGCGGATCTGAAATGGTATAGAGATTAAGAACGTGAATAGATCTGCTCCAGGCTGACTCATCTGAACGCCGGTATAACCAGCAATTAACGGAAGAATCAGGATCAGTGGCACAAAGAAAATTCCCTGTCTGCAACTGGCAAGAAATGTTGCCGGTTTACTAAATCCAAGACACTGATACATCTGATTGACATATGTGGAAAATGCCATAAATGGCAGGATCAGACAGGCGATTCTAATTGCCTTTGTACCCATGAGAATAACATCCTGATCATCATGACGGAACCAGGTCATAACTGCTGGTGCGCCAATAAATAATAAAATGGCTGCAGTCACGCAAATGATGGATCCGACCATACAAGTAAAACGAAATGCACTCTTAACACGTTCTTTTCTACCTGCACCATAATTATAACCCGCAACCGGCTGAAAACCCTGTCCAATTCCAAGGACCAGATTTCTCACAAGCATATAGACCTTATTTGCGATTGTTATTGCTGCCAGCGCTGCATCTCCAAATGCTGCTGCCTGAATATTTAAAAGGGCGGAAGCCAGGCTGCCCATGCCCTGTCTACAGATCGTAGGCACACCTGTCTTTACGATATCTGTATATGTACGTAACCGAAAACTGATCTTTCTGATATCCAGTCGTACAATACTTCTTTTTCTCAAGAAGAAACTGAGCAGAATTCCAAAGCTGACGATCTGACTGAGTACCGTTGCCAGCGCTGCACCTGAAATTCCCATTCCAACTACAAAGATCAAAACTGGATCCAGAATCATATTGAGAATTCCACCTGCACACAGGCCCCACATTGCGAGTGATGTTTCCCCTTCAGCTCGAAGGACCGCATTCAACACAAATGCAGAACACATAAATGGTGCCCCAGCCAGGATGATCCAGGCATAACTGCAGGCATATGGAAGTACTGTATCCGTAGCGCCAAGTACACGCATCAATGGTGTTAATGTCGATAACCCGGCTACCATTAGAATCAGACCACATAAAACAGCAGCGGCAAATGCACTGCTTCCTGTAATATTTGCTTTGTCATTATTCTTAGCACCAAGCTGTCTACTGATCAAACTGCTGGCACCCATACCAAGGCCGAATCCGACCGCCTGTATCAAAGACATCAGCGCAAAAACGACTCCAACTGCGGCGGCTGCACCTGTACTGATCTGTGATACGAAATAAGTATCTGCTGTATTGTAGACAACCGTCACCAGCTGACTGATTGTCGTTGGAATTGCGAGGGCTGTTACGACCTGCGGGATTGGCGTCTCCACCATTCTCTTGTACTGTTCTTCATTCGTGAGTGATTTCATATATGTCCTCCTTTTATCCTAATCGTTCCATACTAGTCATATTTGTAATAAAAGTATCTGTTACGCCAAATATCCCCGATTCTGAACATTTAAACAATAGTGCTTTCCGTATAAATAACCTATATCATATTATATCGTAAAATCCATAATATTACAATTTAACCAGAACGAATAAAAGGCCCACCGGTAAGTCTTATACACTTACCAATGAGCCTCAACTATTCATTTATCATATTAAAATATCTGATCCTGCAAAATACAGTAACTCATTAGAGCAGTCCGATCAGCGATCCTACAAAATGTACGAGGAATGCTGCGACCCAGGCGATTGCACACTGTCCCAGTGCCACCATAAGTGCTGATTTGCCACCGAGCTCTCTTTTAATAGATGCAATTGCTGCAACACAAGGAGTGTAGAGCAGACAGAATATCAGCAGTGAAACAGCACTCAGAGGTGTCAGAACAGAGAACAGGACTTCACTGGATGGAATCAGAACGGATAAAGTTGCTACCACGCTCTCCTTAGCCATAAATCCAGTGATCAGTGCTGTTGAAATTCTCCAGTCACCAAATCCAAGTGGTGCAAATACTGGAGCAATGATGCCTGCCAGTCCTGCAAGAATACTGTCCTGAGAATCTGCTACCATGTTGAAATGCAGATTAAATGTCTGTAAGAACCAGATTACGATCGTTGCAACGAAAATAACAGTAAATGCTCTCTGTAAGAAGTCTTTCGCCTTTTCCCATAACAGCTGCATTACATTTTTTGCACCTGGCATACGGTAATTTGGAAGTTCCATAACAAATGGAACCGGTTCTCCCTTGAACATACTGCCCTTCATAACCAACGCCGCAAGAATTCCCATTAAAATACCAACAAAGTACAGAATGACCATAACAAGTGATCCGTGTTTTGGGAAAAATGCTGCTGTAAAGAATGCATAGATTGGCAGTTTTGCTGAACAACTCATAAATGGTGTCAGTAAAATCGTCATCTTACGATCTCTTTCAGAAGACAGTGTACGGCTCGCCATAACACCAGGTACCGTACAACCAAATCCGATCAGCATTGGCACAATACTTCTACCGGAAAGACCGATCTTACGAAGCAGCTTATCCATAACAAATGCCACACGTGCCATGTATCCACTATCCTCCAGCATAGAAAGGAAGAAGAACAGTGTTACGATAATTGGCAGGAAACTGAGCACACTACCAACACCATTAAAGATACCATCGATGAGCAGTGAATGCAGTGCCGCATTTACATGAACGGCACTAAGTGCGCCATCTACAACATCTGTCAGTGCGGAAATTCCCATATCGAGCAGACTCTGCAGTCCGGCACCAATTACATTGAACGTGAGGAAGAATACAAGCGCCATAATACCAACAAATGCTGGAATAGCTGTATATTTACCCGTCAGGATCTTATCGATCTTTCTGCTTCGTAAATGTTCCTTACTCTCTTTTGGTTTTACTACAGTAGAACTGCAGACTTTCTGTATGTAACGGAAACGCATATCAGCGATCGCTGCTGCACGATCGAGCCCTCTTTCCTTTTCCATCTGGGAAGTAATATGTTCTATCATGTCCAGCTCATTCGCATCCAGATCCAGACTCTTTAAAACCACCTGATCTCCTTCTGCCAGTTTGGAAGCTGCAAATCTCAATGGAATTTCTGCTTTTACTGCATGATCTTCGATCAGATGCATGATTCCGTGAATACAACGGTGTACTGCACTTCCTTCATCATCTGCGCTACAGAAATCAACAATCCCAGGTTTTTCCTGATATTTTGCCACATGAAGCGCATGATCGATCAATTCGTCAATTCCTTCATTTTTGGCTGCGGAAATCGGAACAACAGGAACACCAAGCAATTCTTCCATTTCATTGATCAGAATGGACCCTCCATTTTCACGAACCTCATCCATCATATTCAATGCAACGACCATTGGAATATTTAATTCCATGAGCTGCATGGTCAAATAGAGATTTCGTTCAATATTGGAAGCATCGACGATGTTGATGATTCCCTTTGGTTTCTCACGCAGAATAAATTCTCTTGTTACAATTTCTTCACTACTATATGGTGACATGGAATAAATACCAGGAAGATCTGTGATCAGCGTATTATTATGGCCCTTGATTGCACCATCTTTTCGGTCAACTGTCACACCTGGAAAATTTCCTACATGTTGGTTCGAACCGGTCAATCTGTTGAAAAGTGTTGTTTTACCACAGTTCTGGTTACCAGCCAGTGCAAAGGTCAGTTTTTCATTTTCCGGAAGTGGGTGTTCATCTGACTTTTCATGATATTTTCCACCTTCGCCAAGACCTGGATGCGGAATATTTCTCTTTGTGATATCCGCACTCTGCACTGCCTCCTTTTCCTGTGTTTCTCTGATTTCTATCTTCTGTGCATCTGCTACACGAAGTGTCAGTTCATATCCATGGATTCTAAGCTCCATTGGATCTCCCATAGGTGCAAATTTAACCAGGGTGACTTCAGCGCCCGGAATCAGACCCATGTCAAGAAAATGCTGTCTTAAAGCACCTTCTCCGCCGACTTTAATGATATATGCCGATTCTCCGATTTTCAAATCCTTTAAGGTCATATGATCAATTCCTTTCTGTAAAATATTTTAATAGAAGATATTTTCGTAAAGGATAACAGGCATGACGCCTGTTATGATAATAACGATGGATCTGTAATATGGATTGCTTTTTTCATTAACCGGATCAGTTCCCGGGAGTCTTTCGTTCCTAACTCTTCCAAAAGCTTCTGATGCTCCTGCAGCCTTCTTTTGTAGATATCCATAATGAAAACGCGACCTTTTTCCTGTAAGATCACTTTCACTTTTCTCTTATCCTGTGCATCGATTCTTCTTTCAATATACTTCTTCTTTTCGAGCACCCTCAGGATATTGGCCATTCTACCACTTGTCAGCCGCAATTCTTTTGTCAGTTCTCCGGAAAGTACCTGTCCCTGGTGTCTCCATAGGTATAAAAGGACACGTTCCTCTCCCTGTGAGGCCGCTTTTGCAATGATATTCGAGAGTTCTTTGGAATAAAGGAAATGCAATTCACATAATTCTTCTGCAAGCTCCTGATAACTCATTTAACCACCCACTTTTCTTCTACTAAAAGTAAGTCTACGCTAACTTATGTTATTTGTCAAGTACTTCCATTAGTTATATCAATTGCATTTTCTATCTCTCATTCCCTGTGATTTACACATATCCTATTGTTATCATGGAAACTTATTACTAATATTTTTTTATTTATAAATTTTTACTGGTTGAATGATTCAGGCTCCGAATCGTTTCCAGCAGATAATCTGTAAATTCTTCTGCACTTGCTCCATCATGATCGGTCGTAACGACCACTTTTCTTTCTGTCACACAACACTGATGCAATGCCTTTTCAAGCAGCTGATTCTTTTCCGGATATCCAATGTGAATGAACATCTGGCCTACTGCTCGGATCAGGCTGCATGGATCCGCATATTCTCCACGTCCATGTGACATCAGATATGGTGCAGTTCCATGAATTGCTTCAAATAACGCATATTGATTACCAATGTTCGAGGAGCAGGCTGTTCCAAGTCCGCCCTGATGCTCTGCTGCCACATCTGTTACAATATCACCATAAAGGTTTGGCAATACAACGACTTCAATGCCTCTGTTGAATTCTGGATCCATCATCTTTGCGCACATTGCATCGACCAGACGCTCCTGAATTTTAATTTCAGGATATTCTTCTCCAACTTTTCGGACCGCCTTGATAAAATTACCGTCAGCAAGTTTTACAATATTGGCTTTTGTTACGATTGTCACATTTTTCTTATGGTTCTTTCTTGCAAATTCAAATGCAGCTCTTGCGATTCGCTCACTTCCCTGCTTTGTCTGTACTTTAAAGTCAACTGCTAGATCATCATTTACCTGTATTCCCTTGTTTCCCCAGATGTATTCACCTTCAATGTTCTCCCTGAAGAATGTCCAGTCGATATTCTGATCTGGAATACATATAGGTCTGACAGCTGCAAATAATTCTAGGCCACGACGCAAAAGGCTGTTAGCACTGACTAGATTTGGAAGACCATCTCCTGCCCGAGGTGTGACCATAGGCCCTTTGAGCAGGACAGGGCACTTTTTAATCTCTTCAAATACATCTTCTGGCAGACTTTCCATTCTGGCTACGCGGTTCTCGATCGTCATTCCTTCAATTTCTTTTAATGCGATCCTGCCAGAAGCAATTTCCTTATCAGCCAGTTCCTTTATGACACGGACTGCCTGTTTCATAATGATCGGGCCAATTCCATCTCCCGGTAGGATTCCGATCTGAATCTGCTCCATTTCTTGAAAATTTCTGACACCCTCGTCAGATTTCATTCTCTCGATCCTTTTTAACTCCGTTTCAATCAATGCACCAAATTTCTTTTCTGCATTTTCGATATCCATCATCTGCTTATCTCCTTTTATTATAGTTAATCAGACAGCCTGCACTTACAATTTTTCTCTCCTCAGTTGTCATGTCGGCAATATAAAGTGTAATTGTGTCCACTTTCTTTTCCCCGATTACATATGCCTTGATTTCATCCAGTGTATTATTTTCTAAATGCTTACGGATGTTCGGAACATAAATATAATCTCCAATTGAGAACTCCGGCTCTTCCTTCATTTGGAATGGAAGCATGCCCCAGTTCATAACATTGGAACGATATCTCTTTGTCGCATATTCCCTGCAGATATTTGCCAGTCCTCCAAGAACTCTCTGACAACTTGCTGCCTGTTCTCTGGCTGAACCATCCCCTGGTTTCACGCAATAGATCATGCTTCCGATTTCTGTCTCCTGCTCTTTGACATCGCTCTGCCCTTCGATTGTTCTGATCATTTGAAATACTTCAGTCAGTGCTGGATCTTGATCTGCTACATTTTCCCCATTGATTCTTGCTTTCTCCACACTTGCCACTTCTTTTGCACGTGATACATATGCAGGCTCACGTCTTGATAATGTGAATTCTGCAAGTCCAAGAGGATTGGATCGATAAGAGGAAGTTTCTCCTGATGGAATCAATTCATCTGTGGTGGTTACAGGATCCATGATCTTTGTGCACACCTTTAACAGAATATTATCTGCAAGAGGACTCATTTCCGGCCAGTCCTTGATATTTGGACCATATACCAGTTTCTCCTCTGTCTGAGCTTTACCAAATCCCTGATATACCCTCTTATCATAGATTGTTTTATCATACTTGTATTCCGGAATATCTCCCCAGCAGTCAAGCTGTTCTGCTGAAGTCAAAATACCGCCATTCGCTGCAGTTGCCGCAATTGAACGTGCGTCCATCAGTGCGACTGCTGACATCTGTCCACTTCCTGGCTTGGAGCCTTCTCTGTTCGGGAAGTTTCTTGTCGTATGGCGGATACTCAGACCGTTGTGGCTTGGGGTATCGCCTGCGCCAAAGCATGGGCCGCAAAATGCTGTACGAATAATAGCACCTGCTTCCATCAGGTCTGCGATCAACCCTTTTCTGACCAGATCGATAAATACCGGCTGGGAAGATGGATATACGGCAAGACTGAATCCAGAATTTCCAGTATCCTTTCCCTTTAATGCATGCGCTGCTTCCACCACATTTGTATAGTTGCCACCTGCACATCCTGCGATGACTGCCTGCTGTACCTGCAGCCCTCTGTCCGTGATCTTGTCCGTCAGTGTGAATTCTGCTTTCCCCTGGGAAACTTTCTGTGCCTCCACTTCCACACTTCGAAGGATATCTGGCAGATTCGCATTCAGTTCATCGATCGTATACGTATTGCTTGGATGAAATGGCAGTGCGATCATTGGTTTAATACTGGAAAGATCCACATAAACAACCCCATCATAGAATGCCACATCCTGTGGATTCAGTTCTTTATACGCATCTTTTCTTCCGTGAACCTCAAGGTACTTTTCAGTATCTTCATCTGTTCTCCAGATAGAACTCAGACATGTTGTCTCTGTTGTCATAACATCGATTCCATTTCTATAATCGGTAGTCATCTCTGACACACCCGGACCAACAAATTCCATAACTTTATTCTTTACGTATCCATTTTTAAATACTGCACCGATAATTGCCAGCGCGATATCCTGTGGTCCGATCCATGGTGCTGGCTTTCCATCCAGATATACTGCGATCACATCTGGTCTTTTTACGTCATATGTATCACAAAGCAGCTGTTTTACAAGTTCTCCACCGCCTTCACCGATTGCCATTGTACCGAGTGCACCATAACGAGTATGAGAATCCGATCCGAGAATCATTCGGCCACAACCGGCCATATTTTCACGCATGAACTGATGAATGACTGCGATATGTGGTGGCACATAGATTCCGCCGTATTTCTGTGCTGCGGAAAGACCAAACATGTGATCGTCCTCATTGATCGTACCTCCAACTGCACAGAGGGAATTGTGACAGTTCGTCAAAACATAAGGAATTGGAAATTTTTCCATGCCAGAAGCCTTTGCTGTCTGCACGATTCCAACAAATGTGATATCATGACTTGCCATACAGTCAAACTTAATCTTCAGATTATCCATCTGATCGGCTACATTATGTTCCTTCATAATGTTGTATGCGATTGTTCCTTTCACAGCCTCTTCTCTGTTGGCTTTTCTTCCTGTCAGCTGTTCTACTTTTCCTGCTTCTGATTCTGGAATCAATTCTGTTCCATGAACCAGATATGCACCTTCTTGAAATAATTTTACCATGTTCTTTTCTCCTTTTTTTCTTTTTCACTATTCTCAGACTTTCCATGCCTGATACATATTTTTATCTACTCAGCGTTCCTACTCGCTGAATCTCTACTTTCCCGTTACTTTCCTATTACTTTCCTATTACTTTCCTGTCTTTTTCCTAGAAATTTATTCATACCCTATACGAATGAACTTTTTGCTTAACTTTACTGATAAACTTCTTTCCTAACACTGCTAGTACACTTTTTTCTCAACTATACTAATAAACTTCTTCCAATACTCTGCTAATAAGCTTCTTTCTCTACTTTACTAATAAACTTCTTCCAATACTCTGCTAATAAGCTTCTTTCTCTACTTTACTGATAAACTTCGTCCTTAACTCTATTAATAAATTTCTTCCTCAACTTTACTAACAAACTACTTCCTATACTCTGCTAATAAACCTCTTTCTTAACTGTACTAACACACTACTTTCTTTCGCTACTTATTACTACAGCTGGCATTGTGCTCTGACGGGGGTCCTTGCGACTTATGCCACCTGTAGATAAATACTAATTTCTGATAAATACCGTACCTTCCATGATACGTCTGGCAGTTCTTTGCACTGCGACTCCGGTTATATTAATGTTTCCGTCCCTACCCTCAATTTCCGGATAGACCGTCATAACTCCACTTGGATGACCAATTCTGATCTGCTTTGGATTCTTCCCTTCAGCGATCATCTTTTCAACAATACTTCCCTTTAATGCCGCGGCAACAGCAATCGCACTTGCCGATGTCAGTGGGCACGCTTTATGACATTTAAATACGGAAATCACCCTGACACAAAGGTCCATATTCTCTTTTCTGACTACTTCTCCGCCAATTCCTGTATAAGCACGTGGAGCGCAGATAAACCCTACTTTGGGAACTGCCGGACTATTTTGGGACGCATCTGCCAGATCTTTTGCAAATCCCATCCTGCATGCTGCCATTCCCCTGATTGTCTCAAGCAGCGCACACATTTTCTCATTTCCATTGACCACATCCGGCAGCTCAGTACCTTCTGCTCCAATATCCTCAGCTCTGACCAGTACCATCGGATTGGAAACGTCGAGTATCGTTACCTCCACGCTGCCCAGTTCCGGTATTTCAAACTGATCTGTGACTGCACCGGTCGGAAGCAGGGAACCAGTCTTTGCACCAGATGGATTTAGAAAATTGACCCGCAGTTCGGCCGCTGTTCCATCCACACCCGCGATCTGACAATCTCCTTCCTGCGCAAATGTACCATCCTTACATGGAACTGTCACATCAATATATTTATTTGTGTTTCTGTTCAGCATATGTACTTTTGTAACAGGCTCCTTCGCTTGGACCAGACCGCTCTCAACTGCAAATGGACCAACTGCTGCAGTCATATTTCCACAATTTGATTTGTAGTCCACCTGCTCCTTTCCGACGATGATCTGTCCTACCAGATACTCCACATCGATTCCTGGCTCCTCGCTCTTCCATACCACAACAACTTTGTTATTGGAAGAAACTGTTCCACCAAGTCCATCGATCTGCTTCGGATCCGGACTTCCCATAACTTGAAGGAAGATTGAATCCCACTCTGCTCGATCTTGTGGCAGTTCGTCCCGTAAGAACATACAGCCCTTACTCGTTCCGCCCCGCATAAATACAGTTTTAAACTTTCTCATAAATCCCTCACTTTCTGATTTTTATCTTTGCTGGATTTCCCAGAATCATTTCTTCCGTTCACAACAAATGTTTTCTTGTATCACATTTGTTGTGCTTATTGTAGCACTATCACATATGTTATTCAATATCACATTTGTTAAAATATAGAATTATATTTTGTTAAAAAGTAACAAAAAAAGAAGCTCTGCCATGAAAATCACTCTCAAATGCCGACTCACATTTGAAAGCAGTTTTCTTTTACAGAAACTTCTTTTTACACTTTTCTCTATTCAGCTGGTTTGCACGCTCTTAATACTTTATAACATTTCCAGTAAATGTACAGCAGTATCATTATCTGTCAGCAACTCATTAAAAAGTCCATTTTTGACCGCTTTGGCTAGGATCTCCGCCTTATGTTTTCCACACGCAACGACTAGTCTGTGTGGAACTTTTCTAATTGTTTCCATGGACTGCCCGATCAGCTTTCGATTCAGGTCTATATCAGCTACTGCTCCATTTTCATCCAATATATAACCGAAAAGACTTCCAAGACAATGTTTTTCATTTGCCTTATCTTTTTCCGTCAGATACGGTTGAAATGCTGGATTCACAAATGGGAGACTGGACAGACTGCCAATTCCTGTTAAGATAACATCCATTTGCTCTCCTGCCTTCATCGATTCCTGAATTCGAGGTTCTTTTAACATCTCATTTTTCATCTCTTCACTACTTGCATACAGCGGCGCGCTCAGATAGCGATATGTTCCATTATAAGCTGTAGCTATGGCTCTTACCAGCTCTCTGGTGTCCGTAAGTGGATTATTCATACTGGAATCTCCAGTCAGCTGCACTGCAGTGACCGAATGGCTGAAATTTGTAGACAGCTGGCTGACAACGCTGTAGATTGTCTTCCCCCATGCTACACCGACTGTAGATGCCGGCATCAGCAGCTGGTTCAGATAATCCGCCCCTACTTTTCCGATCTGGGTCAGATTATTAATATAGGATGAATACTGGGTATTGATGACAATGGCATGATCCAGTGCACATTTTTCCATCAGTTCCTTTTCCATACTTTTATTACGTTCATTTGATGTATTGATCTTGATCTCAACTACGTTCTCATTTCTTGCATCCTGCAATAACTTGGCCACACGAAAGCGGTTCGTATCAAAATACGCCGCGATCTCTGACTGTGTTTTTCCCTGATTGTAATACTGATCCGCCATCTCAGCCAGCATGTCGTAGCGTTCTTTTTCATTCATCTTGTCAATATCCATGTCCATTCCTCACTATATCTAAAAATTCTTTCTCATCTTAACAGAATCACAAAATACGTGCAAGTACACTTTCTTATCCAAGCCATTCCCAGACACATTTTAACAGATGATTTCTTCCCAATGCTCAAGCACATAACTACCAATCATTGGATCATACATTTTTCCCAGATTTTGTTCGATCTGTCCATAGCAGAAAACACTATCATGTGCCTTGCGGTAACTTCTAGTCGACATCATTGCATCAATAGAATCGCAAATTGCTATGATCCTGGCTCCCACCGGAATCTGCGCTCCCTTTAACCCTGACGGATACCCATTACCATCATATCTTTCATGATGACAGAGCACTATATTTTTCAGCTCACTCAAATGTGTTGACTTACTTAAAATCTGCGCTCCGATCGACGGATGTCTGCGTATCGCTTCCCACTCCGTTTGATCTAGTTTTCCCTCTTTATTTAAAATTGCATCCGGCACACCGATTTTTCCAATATCGTGCAAATGTGCTGCAATATGGATCTTCTCCGCCTCTTCTTTTTTTAGTCCCAATAGTTCACAAACTTTCAGCGTCATATCACTGACTCTTTTTGAATGTCCTGCTGTATACGGATCCTTTGCATCCAACGCACAGGTGATACACTCAATAATCTCGTGATAATCTATCGTATGCTCCAGTATTTTTTCCATCTTACCTCCTCTTTTGGAAAAGAAAGTCACATTTTGTGGCTCCTTTACAGATTGTATTCTCTCTATAAAATGTAATGCCTGACAGACTGCCAAAATTAATATCATCCGCATGGCAGAACATTGGACCGAGCTCAGCTACATTATGTCTTTGAAAGATCTGCGCATAAATGCAGGATGTACATTCAAAATAGAACTCATTTTTGCCAGACTCCGGCCATTCATAATGCCATCCCTTTCCTGCTTCTTTTGCAAATAAAGACGGTACTATTTTCTTCATAAGCAGAAGAAAGCCCGGTATATGTGACAGCCGCTGATAACTCTTCTTTGTTTTCTTAAGTGCCGCCCACATTGCTTTGCTAACGTTTTCAAATGCCTGCTCTTTTGACTTACCATTTTGCTGTAACACTTCGTACTCTGCCATTGCTGGCAACAGATTACACATATGTACGTAATTTCCGTTGTCACATAATATTCGTTCTTCCTGAATCAGTCTCTCCATTACCGCTAATACCTGCTTTCTTATGGATTCCGGCTGACTCTGGTAGAGTTTCTGATATCTGCCCGCAAGAATCATCTTTTCCGGCAAATACTCTTTTTCTTTCATGCAGGTTCCTCTTTTCCTAAAATTCATTTTTGATTATAGCATGAAGATTTATACGTCTCCACTCTTTTTTATATAGAAATAGCCGCCATACACAATTCCTTTGTGTATGACAGCCACCCTGTATTTTCTTTGTATTATTTTACCCAATCGCCTCAATGGCAAATCTGCTAAATGACAACTCTAACCCTCCGGCGACTCTACTACAGATATTAACTGAGTTTCCCATCACTTCAGAAAATTGGTCATCTTTTGTTGCGACCATCAGGCAGCTACTGTCTTTCGAAAGTTCGACACTGTCCACATCATCGAGTTCCTTCATCTCTTTGAGAATTTCTTCTGATTCTTCGTCTGTGATCTTTTTGGATAATTGATAATATCTTCCCATATTGTACATCCTTTCTACACTCTTTCTTATAGTGGTTAGTTATATCTAATCATCTATATTATAACACCGTTATGTAGAAATAAAATATGAGTAAATGATAGTTTTTCTCATTAATGTGCTTTCTGTTTTTCTCCCATCAAATCACCTTGTTCTTCTCTCATCCAAGGCCAACATCGAGCGCCAGCATTACCGTAAACCCAACTGCAAAAAGGATCGTTCCAATATCCGTATGCCTGCCCTGTGACATTTCTGGAATCAGCTCTTCCACAACCACATACAGCATAGCACCTGCTGCAAAACTGAGTAAATAAGGCAGCAATGGAACAATCATTCCCGCTGCAAGAATGGTAATCATGGCACCGACCGGTTCCACTGCTCCAGACAGCACTCCATATAAAAATGCCTTTTTCTTTGACATTCCTTCTGCCCGCAGAGGCATTGAAATGATTGCTCCTTCTGGGAAATTCTGAATTGCAATACCAATTGCCAGCACCAGTGCTCCCATCATCGAAATATTTGCACTGCCTGACAGCCATCCTGCATAGACAACACCAACTGCCATGCCCTCTGGAATATTGTGCAGCGTGACTGCAAGAACCAGCATCGTCGTTTTCCTGAGAGAACTTCTTGGTCCTTCTGCCTGCTCACTGTTCATATGCAAATGCGGAATGATATGATCCAGCAAAAGAAGGAACAAAATGCCGATCCAGAAACCACTCACAGCAGGTATAAAGGAAAATTTTCCGAGGTTGGACGCCTGCTCCATAGCCGGAATCAACAGACTCCATACAGACGCTGCTACCATTACACCAGCTGCGAATCCAGTCAGTGCCTTTGCTAACTTCTGACTGAGCGTCTTCTTCATAAAAAACACACCTGCTGCACCCGCAGATGTACCCAGGAATGGAATCAATATTCCCTTAATGACCTCTGGAAACATTACATTGTGAAACATAAAACCAGCTCCTCTCCTAAACATGCACTCTATATCAGGTTTCTTTCCCTGATCTGACTAAACCTTTTATTACATTGCTGCTGTTACCCTCACATAACTTCTCTTAAATATAATTCATATGATGGATTTTATCATATGATATAAATAAAAAGTTAGTCTAAATTAATATGATTTCATGTCATAAAGTTAGTTATGTCTAACTTCTATATTATCATATGGAATCGCCCACAAAATGTCAATTGTTTTACAATAAAACCTTTGCTTTCTTAGAGACGTACAACTGTATCTATCTGAAGCTGTATCTATTTAAAACTGTATCTGATAGCCTATTGGAAAATGATTCCATATCCTGTATGATAGAATTACGAATTTAAAGAAATCGAGGTCACACCATGCATTTTGGATTTTCCTATGTAGGACTGATTTATCTGCTCCTGCTCTTTATACCTAATATTTTCTGGACAAAAAATCAGCCAGAAAATTATGAACACTATGTCAAAAATGAAAAGAAAAGCCTGCTATTGCTTGAACGTTGTGGTGAGGTACTTGTCTGTTGTTTTGTTATGATTTTTTCTGATTATAACGTAAATCATTTAACTCTCTGGTCTCTCTGGCTGCTGCCCTCTTTTGCTGCAATGGTCCTGTATGAATGTTACTGGATCCGGTATTTTAAAAGCAGCAAACGTATGCTGGACTTTTACAGCAGTATCCTTAAAATACCACTGGCTGGTGCAACCCTCCCGGTCTTAGCATTTTTTCTTCTTGCGATCTATGGGAGAAACCTTTTTTTATTACTCTCAACGATTATTCTTGGCATCGGACATATCGGAATTCACTGGAACCATTTGAAGGAAATAAAAGACTGTGAATCAACAGAAGGAGAACAGAAAAATATATGAAAAAAATATCGAAAAGAACTGGAATTCTTGTGGCGGTGCTACTTATCGCCTTAATTGGCTATGGAATATTTTGTATTCCACAGGTTCACAATACCGTTTATCAAAAACTCCATAAATATAAGATTGAACGACAATTAAAGAACAAATATCACACCACATTTCATGTAACAGAGATTGAATCTGGTGATGGAATGCTCAGCAACAGCCGCTACCAGGAGCAGCCTTCCCCTGCAAATGCTTTTATTGCCTATACGAAAGATTTACAGATCATTGTTGGAAATACAGATGATGCATTTTGCATCTTATATGACAGTTATTCCTTTTATCTTTACGAAGAACAGCTCCAGGACTATGTAACAAACCTGCTTTCCTCATCTGATACCCCATTGTACTGCTATCCAATGCTCATTCCTATGCGCAGTGAATCGCCTTTTTCTGTGAGCAACTTTACGGAATTCTATGAGCAGACCGACATTTATGACTCTGTTTATCTTTTTGTGCCTGAGAGCATTACAGATGAACAGGAAAACGAAATACTCAGCACTTTAAGGGATACGAAATTTCATTTTACCGTGAAGATCTGCCACGTAACAGAATCTGAGCTGGAAACTTTGACTGCCACCAATCCCCTCTACTTAAACAGTAATGAGACAGCTGATATCAATACGGTAATGAATGATTCCGAATGGCTGGATACAAAAGACCGAACATATGCGCAGCTGTATATGTGGTATAAAAATTAAAATCATCTACATCCATGAACCACATCCTCATGCAATCACATACCACACAGTTATAATTGTAGAATTTTATCACATTAACGCGTAATATGTGATATGATGTATATTGATTTTAGTATATAAAAGGAGTAAAACATGCCAGTATATGATTTTAGTAATCCCTCAACACCTGATAAAGACTATTCCGAGTGTACCTATACTACCTTTCGGTCTGATAAAACTGCCGCCTCAGCAAGCGATCCGATCATGATCCTCGATAACCAGGCGCAGGACTGGGCCCACCACTCCTGTGGCAGTTTTTCCAATCAAAGTAAACGAACCGCATTTGAGTTCAAGCTGGAAAATGGAACAACCAGTGCAGACATTTTACAGATTGACGCACGTTTTGTCAGTCTGATCAAATGGCTTGGCGAGAATCAAATCAATGTACAACTGTCCGGTGAAAATGCAAAAGACGGGTATGCAGTATACAAAATTCGTGAAACTGAGTTCGGTAGTGGAACGAAATTATCTGCAAAAGATGGATTTTTGCAGTTCATGATTGATCGTCTCTTTGCCAGCAAGGCTCCCGCTGATATCGAAGAAGAGGACACGCCTGATGAAAGCGGTGACAGCATGAAGCTTACCAGCCTGCAGAGCATCACTGATTTTATTACCTGTGCAGGTAGAACCTTACCGGATAACATTCGCCTCTGGGCCCGCAGAAACCTGGCCGTTGCACGTTCTCATGAAGTTACCCAGGAAGAGCGACGCCACGCACAGCGTGCACTTTCTATTATGCTGAACATTCAGTGGAAAAATAATTATTTTGAATCCATAGATCCAATTGAAGCCAGAAAAATTCTGGATGAAGAACTCTATGGTATGGAGCAGGTAAAGCAGCGAATCATCGAAACGATCATACAGATTAATCGTACCCATACACTTCCAGCCTATGGTCTTCTTCTGATTGGTCCTGCTGGAACTGGTAAATCCCAGATTGCCTACGCAGTTGCCCGTATTATGAATTTACCATGGACGACCCTCGATATGAGCTCTATCAACGATCCTGAACAGCTGACAGGAAGTTCCCGAATTTACTCAAATGCAAAACCAGGCATTATTATGGATGCATTTTCTATGTCCGGAACATCAAATCTTGTATTTATTATAAATGAACTGGATAAAGCCGCATCTGGAAAAGGAAATGGAAATCCTGCTGATGTTCTGCTGACTCTTCTCGACAATCTTGGATTTACCGACAACTATATTGAATGTATGGTACCAACCGTAGGCGTATACCCGATTGCGACTGCCAATGACAGAAGTCAGATCAGTGCCCCCTTGATGTCGCGATTTGCAGTAATTGATATTCCTGACTACTCATCAGAAGAGAAAAAGATCATCTTTTCTAAATTTGCACTTCCAAAAATACTGAAACGTATGGGATTGCAGGAAAATGAATGCACTGTAACCACCGATGGACTTGATGCAGTAATTGAAATCTATGCAAATACATCTGGTATCCGTGATTTGGAACAGGCTGCTGAACATATGGCCGCCAACGCACTCTATCAGATTGAAGTAAATCATGTCAGTGCAGTTACTTTTGATGCTGATGCCGTACATAAATTATTCGTATAGACAACTGTCCTATTAATGGCATATCACCAATCCTCGTATCAGAAAAACCGGTAACAGCTCTTACCGTTCCATGTGTAAGAGCTATTACCGGTTTTATATTATATTAATCTCAAATCCAGCCATGAGTTTGACACGAATGTGCTATTTTTTAATACAACTCTTGTTACTGTTAATCGTCCCCTATTTGTACCTATTTAGGGAATATATGTCTATTTCAATACAACTCTTGTTACTGTTAATCTCAGCATATCAGAAGCTATCCGAAGATTTTATTGAATTTCAATACAACTCTTGTTACTGTTAATCATCTAACATGGTGTAATTCTGCTTTGCGAACCCCATTTCAATACAACTCTTGTTACTGTTAATCGTAAGCGCGACATAAACTATCGTATTGATTTTACTTAGTTTCTATGTTTTAG
>CAJMQE010000055.1 GCA_905215405.1 uncultured bacterium | reverse complement strand
TAAATTTATAAATTTGAGGTGGAGTTAGCCACAACTATACACGAAGCCTCATAAACAGCGATATTTTAAGTAAACAGAGTAAATCTTGGAATCGTATTCTTTGTGATTTTAAAAATGAGAATATGCTATAATCGATATAAACTTTGTTATGTCATATATATTAGTCGCATGTTCTATGGAGGATATTGAAATGGATTTACAATTTAAGAAGTTCAGTGATTTTGAAAGAGGGACAATTCTCTTGCTGCTTCGGGATGGGTATTCTTTTGATAAGAGATATGAAAAAGACTGGCTAACGAATTGGCAGGAGTCGGATACCTTTTTTTATGATCATATAAAAATCGCTGATGCTTGCGGTTTCGTATCGGTTAAAGATAATATTCCGATTGGATTTATCTGCTGGGATCCCCGGCATCTGCCTGAATACATAGAGGTAGGTCATAATTGTATTGCATCAAAATACAAGGGAAAAGGATATGGGAAAAGGCAGTTACACGAGGCAATTATAAGAATGAAATTAACGAAAGCCAAAAGTATTCTGGTCACAACGGATGAAGGATTGATTCCTGCACAGAAAAATTATGAGAGTGTAGGATTTCATTTTCAGGAATACAGAGAAAACAGCATCAATCCTGAATATGCGGGTAGGCTGATGGATTATAAAATGCAATGTTAGATTTGTAACGGGTAAAATGAAGACTGTTTGTGAGGAAGCAAAGGTGATGAAATTGGAGAAGGATTGTTGTTTTACATATGGAAACCACTGGTTTCGATACAGAGTTGGGGCGGTAATTATTGAAGATGGCTGTATTTTATTAGCGAAGAATGAAAACAGTGAGGATGATTACTATTATTCTGTCGGTGGGGGCGTACATATAAATGAAAAGGCAGATGAAGCAATCGAACGGGAAATTTTCGAAGAGACCGGAGTTCATTATGAAGTTGAGCGATTGGTGTTTGTTCATGAGAATTTCTTTTCTGGCATAGGAAGTCTGAAGGAGTACGATTGTTGTCACGAAATATCATTCTATTATTTATGCAAACCGCGTGGAACGAAAGAATTGGATTGTCATAGTTTTGTCAGGACTAGAATGGGGACATTTAAGGAGAATATGTATTGGATTCCAATTAGTGATCTGGACAAATATAAGGCATTTCCAACATTTTATAAAACGGAACTGAAAGCAATTCCGGATGGAGTTAAATATATTGTAACGGATGAAAGAATCAAAAAAGACACGGTGGAGTCAATTCATCATACCAGCGACTGGAAACGCAACAAAGAAGTTTGCGCACAATTACCGCCAATGGGCTGGAACAGTTGGGACTGTTATGGTGCTGCTGTAAATGAAGAGCAACTAAAAGGCAATGCGGTCTATATGGCAGAGCATCTAAAAAAATATGGATGGGAGTATATTGTTTGTGATATACAATGGTATGAACCACAGGCAGTATCTACAGAATATAATGATTTTTATCCACTGGAAATGGATCGGTATGCAAGGCTAATTCCTGCAGTGAATCGTTTCCCTTCTGCAAAAGATGGAGTGGGATTTCAGAAAATTGCCGCGTTTATTCATGGACTAGGGTTGAAATTTGGAATACACATGATGCGGGGGATTCCAAGACAGGCCGTGCATGCAGCAATACCGATTAAGGGAAGTACCAAGACGGCAAGAGATATAGCACAGAAGTTCTCGGTCTGCCCATGGAACACAGATATGTATGGAGTGAATCCGGATGCAGAAGGAGCACAGGAATATTATGACTCTGTTTTTGAACTTTATGCCAGCTGGGGTATTGATTTTGTAAAAGTGGATGACATTGCAAATACTGAATTCGATCCACAGCATCCTTATTCTGCAAAAAAAGAAATCGAAATGATTCGTAAGGCAATAGATCGTTCGGGCAGAGCAATGGTTCTCAGTCTGTCACCAGGACCGGCTGTGCTTTCAGAAGCTGCACATTTATCGCAAAATGCTAATATGTGGAGAATGACAGGAGATTTCTGGGATAATTGGGAACAATTATATCAGATGTTCACATTATGCAGACAGTGGAGTCCATATGTAGGAAATGGTTGCTGGCCAGACTGCGATATGCTGCCACTTGGGCATATTGGCCTGAATACACCTGGTCATGATCAAAATGCCAGGTATACAAATTTCACAAAAGACGAACAGATTACAATGATGACACTTTGGTGCATATTTCGCTCACCACTGATGATGGGTGGAGAATTAAGAGACAATGATGCCTGGACGCGATCACTACTTACTAATCAGGAGGTGTTGGCACTGCTGGCACATTCGTATGGAGCCAGGGAATATGCAAGAACAAATGATACGATCATATGGCGCAGTGAAGGGGATGATCAAAGCATTTATCTTGCAGTGTTCAATGTAGGAGAATACGACAGGACAATTACAGTTGCTCTGATGGATCTGTTGCAGAATAAGCAAATAGAAAGTGGTTATTACAATGGTGATAGCAAGGAGCAAGGAAGCACGGTAGGCGAGTTTGAACAGATAAGAATCAGAGATTTATGGAGGCATCAGACACAAGAATATAAGGGCGATGTGCTTTCTGCAGAAGTTGCAAAACATGGGGCCAGACTATTTAAATTGATGTTGTGAGCCAACGGTAAAAATGCTACAAATGGATAAAGGAAGGAATAACGGATATGAACAAAACAGTGGATTACATTCTGGAAGTAGCTAAATGTGGAGGAATAACAAAGGCGGCAACAAATCTTTTTATTACGCCATCTGCATTGAGCAAGTTCGTACAGAGCAAAGAAGAGGAGCTACAGGTTCGTCTGTTCAATAGAAATGGGAAAAAGTTCGTGCTCACATATGCTGGAGAGAGGTATGTGGAAATGCTGAAACAGATGCTGGAACTACAGCAGCAGATGGAGTGCGAAATGAAGCGAATTTCCAGCATGTATATGGGAAGGCTCAGAATAGGATTTCAGATTTCTTTGGCAGAATCTGTTTTATCGAAGGTGATTCCTGAGTTTCAGCAGGCATATCCCAATATTCAGATCATGATGGAGGAGAACAGTTCAAACGAACTGGTCAGACTCTTAAAAAGAAAAGAACTGGATCTTGCTATCACGACCCTTGATTATGCTGAGGAAAGTATGCATTGTGAAACGCTGACACAGGGGCAGCTGGTAGTTGCAGTACCAAATGATAGTCCACTGATTGCATTGGCTGTAAAAAAAGAGAACGAAAAATATCCATGGATCGATTTTTCATTCTGTGAAAAGAAAAAGGTGGTCGCACTTGCATCAGGGCAGATATTCAGGACTTCTACGAACCAGATTTTTGCAAGTTACAAGATGGAACCTGAATTTAGTGTCATTGTAAAATCGACAAAAACGGCACTGCTATGCGTAGCAAACCATATGGGAATTACAGTTACATTGGATTTACTGGTAAGAGAAAATCATTATGAGGATAAAGTTACATTGTTATCATTCGGCGAGAGTCCGATTGAGAACCGTTTTGTAATCGTTTCAGAAAAGAACAGTATGATCAGCGAAGAAGTAAGAGCATTGACTGAAATATGTAAAAAATATTTCTGATAAATGGTAATGTATTCCATATATAGCGTATTTATGCCATTTCTGGCATATTCAAGAAATTTCTGTATTGTCAGGTGAATCATTGTCCTGTATACTAAATCCACTCTGCAAATTAAAAGAGCAGGGATCTGATGCACACGCAGTATCAGAATACGTATGTGGAGGAGTAACTAATGAGAAAAAATGCAAAATTTGCAATGCTTGTACTTGCCTGTGGAGTTATGTTGACCGGTTGCGGCAACGACAAGAAAAACGGCAGTACAACAGGACAGAACAATGCAGTAACCGTTCAGACAACAGCGGTCACACAGGCACAGACAGTGGAGCAGACAAAAGAAACACATCCAGAAGAAATGGAATACACCATGACTGGAATAACAGAATATGGTCTGACTTATTTAAAACTGATACCAGATGAAAATGGAAAAACAATGATGTACGTGATTGCACCGTATGAATACGCAGATGGAACCCAGTTAAATTCAGAGAAATTATATGTTGTAGATTATACAGCAACAGTTTTTAATGGAAATACCGCAACGCTGACAAGAGCTGATGGTGGTAAGGAAAACTGGACATATGATGAGAATCGTCAGACACTGACCGATGGAAAAACAGTATTCTATGTAAATGAAACTGATCTGATTAAAAATGAACTGGAAAATAGTGTGGAAAGAATTTCTGCGGTTTATACTGGCAATTTTACTTCTCAGTGGGGTGTTATGTATGGACGTCTCAAAGATGGGGACAAAAATATTGCTTTTACATTTCAAGAGGATGGCGTTGTAACATCTACAATATCTGATGAGTATACGTTCTTTGAAGATATGAATTACTATATAAAAGATAACAGGATCTATTTTAAAGAAATTTATACTGATGGTCAGATGAAGTCAGGAGATTATAACAAAGAGCAGGGAACGATAACAATTAATGGCGTACTGCTTACAATTGCAAAATAGCTATACAGAGCCTTCCATGAAAATGGAGGCTCTTTTTTTACAATTCTTCGGGGAATAGATGCCTATGATACTGTTTCGGAGAAGTACCAAATTGCTTTTTATATAATTTGTAGAAACTGGAATAACTGTTAAAGCCTGAATTACTACTGGCCTCCAGAAGCGTTTGTCCCTGATCATAAAGGGATAGTGCTAAAAGAAGGCGTTTCTGATTGATGTACTGGTTGATGGTATAGCCGGTTATTCGGTGAAACACTCGGCATAGATGAAATTTGTTCATATAAAAAGTGTCAGCAAGCAGATCCAGTGTCAGCGATGAGTCCAGATGTGCATTAATAAATGCAATTATCTTCTGGATTCTGCTGTCTTCAATCACAGGAGAACTTAATGGCTGTTCGATGTGATTCAATAGATAGAGAAATTCCAGCAGTACCCCATTGGCCACAGTGATGGCGCTCTGTTGCAGATAGGTATTCATTTTTAAAAGTAGTGTGCAGAGTAGTTGATTCGCAATCGCTGCTGGAATCTGGCAATCAAAGCCAAGTGCACGTGTAAGAAAGAAATTTTCCAACTCTTCACAATGGTTCAGTTTAAAATAAGACTTTCTGACAAAGAGAACAATTCGTTCATAGCGTGTTTCGGATAAAAACACATTATGATGCATTTCACCGGGACGGGCAATAAAGATGTCATGAGGATGGGAATGATAGATATTGCCCTCGATATGGAACTGTGCATCGCCAGCCAGAAATAAGACAATTTCATAAAAATCACGGTGTGAATGAAGGCGGAATTCAAGATCATTTTTGGGGTGAAGATTGATGGAGTATACAAAATCATATCCATTGTGAAAGTCCTTATCATAGATTTCTGTCAGATAGGTATCGACCATAGCCTGTTTCCTTTCATTTTTGTTTTTTTAAACTGTTATGCTATATCTATTATAATTCTGTTAAGTCAAGATTTGCAATGTTTCTGCCAAGAAAGGAACGGAATATTTTCGATATGTGGTTTAAACTAAAGACTGTCAGAAATGAATCATAGAAGGGGATTGGTGATGAACATATGGTATTAAATGCGAAATCGGAAATAAAAGCTTTATTTGCACTTATGGAGGGACAGGAATGTCAGAGAGGTGTGGACAGCATAAAGGAACGTGTCTCGTTTTTGGCACAACCGGTAAGAAACGCAATTGACATTCTGCGCAGAGATCTTGGGATGGTTTTCTCATGCGTGGAGGAGAAACATAAAATGCAGATGACCGAGAATTCTGCCCAGCAGGTGGGTAATCCGGTGATTTTGATCAGAGAAGAGATGAATACATTTTATCAGGGGAGGTGTCCTGCAGGCAGACAGCAAAGATGGTATAACGAATGGCTTGCCAGAGAGGCATATTTGATTTTAGTTACGGAAGATGAAATTCAGATCAAAGCAGAGGGAGAACTTGGATTTGTTTATGGACTGTTGGAAATCAGCAGAAGATTTCTTGGATTTTCTCCGTTCTGGTTCTGGATGGATCAGCAGCCAGTCAGGAGGGAACAGCTGGTAATACCAGAGCAGTGTATTCTGGCTGAACAGCCAGTCGTTCGCTTCAGAGGATGGTTCTTTAATGATGAAGTGCTGATGCTTAAGTGGAAACTGAATTGCCAGGATGAAAAGGGATGGAAAATGGCATTTGAGGCTTTGCTGCGTTGTGGCGGCAATATGACGATTCCGGGAACGGATAAAACGGCAGCCAGAAATCGTAAACTGGCAGCAACATATGGCCTTTGGGTCACTCATCATCATGCAGAGCCGTTAGGGGCAGAAATGTTCGTACGTGCGTATCCAGATACAGAACCGAACTTTCTATGTGAAAAAGAACGGTTTCTTAAACTATGGGAAGATGCAGTCAGGGAACAGAAAGATTATAAAGTTGTGTGGAATTTATGCTTTCGTGGGCAGGGCGATGCTCCATTCTGGGATTATGATACAACAGGTATGTTCGTAACGCCGGAGAGTCGTGGCAGGATGATAAGTGAAGTCATCAGGCAGCAGTGCAGGATCGTAAAAAAATATTGTGAAAATCCAATATTTGTGACTAACCTTTATGGAGAAATCATGGAATTATATGAGCAGGGGCTACTTGATCTGGATGATTCTATTATTAAGGTTCGTGCTGACAATGGATATGGCAGAATGGTTGCACGAAGAAGAGGAAATCATGATTCTAGAGTCTCTTCGATGCCGGATCGAAATGCGGGAGGTCAGCAGGGAATCTATTATCATGTATCTTTTTATGACCTACAGGCAGCAAATCATATTACCATGTTCCCGAATTCAATCTCCTTTTTGAATCAGGAACTGGATGAGGTTTTGAAGAATGGAGGGGATGATTTTTGGATCATCAACTGCTCTAACGTCCGTCCGCATATGTACCCACTGGAAGCTGTGTGCAGAAAATGGGAAGGTAGACAGATAAGTGACCAGGACTTTAGCAGAACATTTGCAGATACCTATTTTCAGCATACCTATTCAATTGCAAAATGCTATGAACGATATCCTCAAGCTATGCCTTCTTATGCAGGACATGAGGATGAGCACTGTGGAGAACAGTTCTATACGGAAAATATCCGTACTTTTTCCCATTATCTACTGATAGGAACAAAAAGCAGTGTAAAAGAATTGCAGTGGCTGACTGGGGATCTTCCGTTTGCAGAACAGATAACGAAATTTTGTGATTGTGTCAGAGACAAGATAAATGATATAGAGGAGCTGAATGCATTTGCAGCACAGATCGAGGAACAGCTGTCAGAAAATCAGGAATTGTCACTTCTGCAATTGTTTCAGGCAACGGTGCAGTTGCATATAAAGATTCACCACAATGGCATCAGGGGCGCGCTTGTATTTGAACGCGCATGGCATGCGTATCAGAAGAAAGACTATGAAAAAGCATTTGTATTGTTTGGCATGAGTTCACAGCTGTTCAGGCAGGCTGATGAGATACTACGAAGTGCAGAATATGGAGTGTGGAAAACATTCTATCAGAATGACTGTTTTGCAGATCTGAAATTTACAGCATATATGATTGAAAAAGTAATGGGAAAAGTGCGGGAAGAAGGAGATGACGCACGCCATAATTCCTGGTACCGGAAATATTGCTATGAAAAAAGGGATCAGAAAGTATTTCTGTTACTGGTTACAGACAATCATATGACAGACTGGGAACTTTTTCTGGTTATGAAAGAGAAGATGAAGGATATGCTAAAGTTATAATGAAACATTTTAAAATAATATCAACCTAAAAGTTGATATATTGTGAAAATGTTGCGATTTACATAACAATAATTTACAGATATAATACAAACATAAAAGATGTGCACAATCTCTTAGAACTTTTAATCTGGCAAAAGATTAACCATTGTTTATTAGGAGGTATACAAATGACACCATTACAGATTACATTAATTATCCTGGGCTGCACCATTATTGCCTTTTTATCGGGAAAACTGCCAATTTCCCTTATTTCAGTAGGCATCATGGTCTCCCTGGTACTGACAGGAGTTATGACACCGGCAAAAGCATTTTCCGGTTTTATTAACACAAACGTTATTATGTTTGTCGCTATGTTCATTATCGGAGCAGGTCTTACAAAGACAAGTATCCTTGACAAAGCGCAGCAGCTCGTTATTAAATACAAAGATAACCATAAGATTCTGATTTTAATTGCAGCACTCGTAGCAGGCTTCCTTGCCTGTCTGACAAGTGCGACTGCAGCGGCAGCAATTATGCTTCCACTTCTTGTAGGAATTGCAAACGAAATCAAAGTCAGCAGAAGTAAGTTATTATATCCAGCGATGGCTGTAGCAAATATCGCAACAAGTATTACATTTTTAGGACAGGGTGCCAGCAACATGACTTGGTCAGATGTTATGATCAATGCAGGTGGACAGACACCATTTACCATGTGGGACTTCACAATTGCAAGACTTCCAATTCTTGTTGTAACACTTGTTTACATGGTATTTATAGGATATAAACTGATGCCAGATCATGACAACAGCAAATTTGCGGACAATATTTCCAGCAAAGATCTGAGCACAAAACTTTCTCCATTTAAAGAAAAACTTGCTATTTTTATTGTAGTAGCAACAATCGTAGCAATGATCCTTGCAGATGTAATCGGCATTAAAATGTATCTGATCGCTTGTATCGGTGCATGTCTGCTCGTAATTACAAATGTATTGAATGAAAAAGAAGCACTTGGTTCTATTCACCTTCCAACAGTATTCCTTTTTGCAGGTGTACTTGCACTTTCTGATGCAATCAGTGCAACAGGAGCTGGTGATGTAGTTGCTGACTGGATGATCCGTTTACTTGGTAATACAACAAATGTATACCTGATCATGGCAGTTTTCTTCCTTGTACCATTTATTCTGACACAGATCATGTCAAATCTTGCAACTGTAACAATTTTTATTCCACTTGTAAGTGCGGCATGCGTTAAGATCGGAATTGATCCAAGAGCAGCAGTAATGGGCGTTATGATCGCAAGCTGTACATCAATTCTGACACCTATGGCAGCGCCATGTCAGGTCATGATCCTGGAACCAGGCGGATATACGTTAAAAGATTATTTGAAATGTGGACTTCCACTGGCAGTGATTATTACTGTTATGTGTATATTTGGACTGCCAATTTTATATCCATTCCACTAAAGAGCATTTTTGGAGGTAAAAAAATATGAAGATAACAAAAATTGAATTGCTTCCAGCAAGCAAATATTTATTTGTAAAAGTACATACAGATGAAGGGATAACAGGGATCGGCGAAGCCGGTGCCTGGGGATTCCTCGATGCAGTTACAGGTGCAATTAAAAAATTAGAGGATTACCTGATTGGAAAAGATCCTTTTCAGATCGAGCACCATTGGAATTATATGTACAGAAGTATGTATTTCAGAGGTTCTGTAATTATGAGTGCCATGGCGGCAATCGATATTGCACTCTGGGATATCAAAGGAAAAGCACTGAACGTTCCCGTTTATGAATTACTTGGTGGTAAGACCAGAAATAAAGCGAGAAGTTATGAAGCTGTATTTGAATTTACACCTGAAAAAATGGGTGAGAGATGTAAAGAACTTAAGGAACGTGGATTTAGTGCAGCACGTCTGATGATCACAGGAGATATTAGAAAGAGCAATGCAGATCAGTTGGACTCTGTTTTTAACCACAAGGTAAGTGCCTATATTGAAAAAGTAAAAGCTTGTCGAGAAGCAGTTGGGGACGATTTTGATCTGATTCTTGAATGTCACCGCAGCATGAATCCATGTGAAGCAATCGCTTTCGCAAAAGGGGTCGAAGAGTATCGTCCATTATTCCTGGAGGATCCAATTGCACCTGATAGCATTGATGCAATGGCAGATGTAGCACAGAGAACCAATATTCCTGTTGCAACAGGAGAAAGATTTATTAATATTCAGGAATTTGAAATGACTCTGCAGCGTAAGGCAGCAAAATATGTAAGACCAGATGTATGTGCACTTGGTGGATTGACACCAAGTAAAAAGGTTGCAGCAATTGCGGAAGCAAATTATGCGTTGATCGTTCCACATAATCCATTAGGTCCTGTATCAACAGCAGCATGCCTGCAGCTTGACGCAGCAATTCCTAATTTTGGAATTCAGGAATTCCCATCTTTCTATCACCAGGGTGAGGAAAGTAAAATGACAAAAGAACCGCTTCAGGAAGAAGGCGGATATCTGATCATTCCAGATGCGCCAGGAATTGGTATTGAACTGATTGATGATATCTGTGAAAAGTTTCCTGCAAAGCAGAGAAGTATATCAGCGCAGACTGCTTTCGATGGCTCTGTATATGATATTTAGATTCGGAGGTAAGTGTGCCAGTAGGAGTTTTAATTGATGCCGGTGCAGTCTTAATTGGCTGCATTGCCGGTGGTCTGATGGGGAAATTTATATCCGAAAAAATTAGACAAGCGTTAACAAATATTTTTGGGTTGTCTGCAATCATGATGGGAATTACCCTGATCGTGCAGGTTAAATCACTGTCAGCGGTAATTCTTGCTATGATTCTTGGAACTCTTGCCGGAGAACTGATGAATCTGGAAAGTGGTCTGACTGGGTTATTAAAACGAGCAGAACAGAAATTACCAGGTGATGCTGTATCAAAGGAACAAATGGATCATCTGATCAGTATGGTCGTTTTATTTGGCTTTAGTGGGACTGGGATTTTTGGTGCATTGGTCTCTGGAATAAATGGAGATCATTCCATTCTGATTGCAAAGTCCGTACTGGATTTCTTCACGGCTGTGATTTTTGGCTCTATCATAGGATATCTGCTTATGGTAGTTGTAATTCCACAGTTTTGTATTGGAACGATTCTGTTCCTTGCAGCAACAATTCTGATGCCATTGATCAATGAAACAATGCTTTGTGATTTTAAAGCATGTGGTGGACTGGTCACGCTTGCAGTCGGCCTGAAGATCAGTGGAATCAAAACATATCGTGTCCTGAATTTATTGCCTGCATTTATTCTGATTCTTCCATTATCTTATCTATGGATGCAGATCATGTAGACAATACTGACAGATTCTTTGCGATTGAAAGAGTAGATCGAAGAAAAAAGAATAGACAAGACCAAAATAGAGAACTGAGAGAGCCTTATTGCAAAATATCATGCAGTAAGGCTTTTTTTTGATTGACAGTTTATCCAATAAATGGTATTATTTACAGATGTATTTAATTACGTATATAGGGCGAAAGTATTACGTATTAGCACGAAAGTACTATGATACAGCAGGCAGAATTGTATCTGGAATTTAAGCAGGTGCATTTCTAGTTGAGATGAGACGAAAGTATAAGTAAGAGCTGAGGCTAAGAGACCAACACAGATAGAGAATTGTATATCGGTTGAAATGGTCAGACAGGGGTATAGACATTCATTAACAAAAGAAGATCAGAATGAAAGATAAATACAGGCTGGTTGAAGGCGGTCCGGATTTAATTGAATTCATTCATTTACAGGTAAAGAAAGAGGAATTATTAATGAAACTGTTAAACTGTCGGAGTTGTGGTAAAATATTTTACTATGCCGTTGGCCCGGAATTATGTCCACATTGCGTGAGCGTATTTGAAGAAAGATTTCAGATGGTAAAAGAGTATATCTATGATCATCCACATGCAGGCGCGCACGAAGTAGCGAAAGAATTTGATATCAGTGTTCAGACGATTTATCGTTGGGTAAAGGAAGAACGTCTTGAATTTTCACAGGAATCTGCAGTAGGTATTCCTTGTGAATGCTGTGGCAGGCAGATTAAAAGCGGCCGTTTTTGTGAAGCATGTAAATTGAAACTTGCACATGGACTGGAGCATGCATATGGAGACAATGACCAGTCAGGTGCAGTACAACAGCAATCCAGAAGTGGCAATGCGAGAATGAGAATACAGCATTATTAAAGATATCTAAGAAGAGATGTTTAGTTTTAATATTGATACAAGAGCAGATCGATGGGCCAAACTGTCAACCTGTTCTTTTTTCACCAGGTTTTGCGGTTTACAGTTATATAAATGAAAGTTACCGGTATTGGTACAGATAAGAAATTTGCGGGAATTTGCTTGTCTGGAACCAATACCTTTTTTATGCAAAAAGGCAGGTCCAGTATGTTTGAAACTGGAACCTGCCTTTTGCTTCGTTAAATTAATTCGTACGTTAAATCAATAAATTAAGAGCAATGCCTTGGATTATTTATGCATTGCTTTCATAGCACTTCTGAAAATCAGTCGAACAAGTGGACCGGCAAAGAAAATCTGCCAGAACAGTGCCATAGGGAAATTCATAGCTGTTGTCTGCAGCCAGACAGCAACGAAGTTCACACCTGCATTCTTGAAAAGAATAGTAGCGACAAGACTCATCATAGGACACATCAGACATACGATCATTGATGAAATTGCAAGAATGATAAAAGCTGGACGATCCTGTGGGGTAACAATACGGAATGCAAGCATTTTTGAAAGCTTCTCAACTACGAAGAATTCAAGAATAAATGCAACTGGTAACATAATGATCAGTTCATGAAAAGCCATCAGAAATACCTGATTGGTCATTCCGCCGATATTCAGGCTGATGTTGTAACAGATCATTGCATAGACCATGACGAACGCCATGAGAATTGTGAAAATAATATTTTGTAATTTTGTCTTTGGCATAAAAGCTCCTCCTAAAAATGGGCGCAAAAAAACACATGTGTGTTGTTCGTTAATCAGTAGCTTCGCCACATGTGTCGTTTCCAATCTTACCAAATATATTTCTTTACGATTTAAATTCGTTGATTATCATAACAGAAAGAAATGGAAAAATCAACCACAATAATCACTTATTGTTCATTTATATTTTATTATTTTTAATTTTAGTACTTTGTAAAAGTATCGAGATTTGTTATAATAAATTTAACTTTTTAAAGTAATAAAGATTGTGAAGAAATAAACAAAAGTGAAATAGAGAATATGTTGAATAAAGGAGAATACGATGAGTAAAGAATCTACAAACAATTCAGACAAAAGAGTGATCAAAGCAGCAGTTCTTGGAGCAGGTACTGTTGGTGGTGGCGTCTGCAAACTGGCCAAAGAGATGGCAGCAGATATTGAAAGTACGACTGGTGCAAGCCTGCAGATCAAAAAAGTGCTTGTCAGAAATCTGCAGAAAGAACGACCAGGGATTGACAGAGAAGTGTTGACGGATTCATGGCAAGAAATCGTAAATGATCCTGAAATAGAAATTGTTGTAGAACTGATGGGGGGAATAGAACCAGCCAGGACTTATGTGATTGAAGCACTACAGGCAGGTAAGCAGGTCGTGACCGCCAACAAGGATCTATTGGCTGAGCATGGACAGGAAGTCATGGGTGAGTCTGATCAGAGTGGATGTGATCTGCAGTTCGAGGCAGCAGTCGGTGGCGCAATTCCAATCATTCGTCCGTTGAAATCCAGTATGGCAGGAAATCATGTCACAGAGGTAATGGGAATTGTAAATGGTACAACGAATTATATTCTTACAAAAATGTCGGAAAAGGGCATGAGCTACGCAGATGCACTTGCAGATGCAACAAAGCTTGGCTATGCAGAAGCAGATCCGACAGCAGATGTGCAGGGATTTGATGCGGGCAGAAAAATTGCTATTATGGCTTCGATTGCATTTAATTCACGTGTTACATTTGCGGATGTGTTTACAGAAGGAATCACCAGAATATCAGCAGAAGATATCCGATATGCAAAAGAATTTGGCTATGTGATCAAGCTTCTTGGTGTGGCGAGAAACACAGATAATGAGATCGAAGTGAAAGTACATCCAATGCTGATTGAGGAAAATCATCCACTGGCTGGAGTAAGAGATTCCTTCAATGCGGTATTTGTACACGGAGAAGCAATGGACGATGCGATGTTTATGGGGCGTGGCGCAGGTGAAATGCCGACAGCGAGTGCAGTAATGGGTGATATTGTCGATGTTATGAGAAACATTATGCATGGTTGCTGTGGACGTGTTGGATGCAGTTGTTATAAGAATCTCAAGATCAAGCATATTGAAGAAACTAATAGTAAATTCTTTATGCGCCTGCAGGTAGCAGACCGCCCTGGAGTTCTTGCTAACATTGCAAGTGTTCTTGGAAATAATGGTGTTTGTATTGCACAGATCGTTCAAAAGAGCAGAAAAGAAGGAATTGCAGAACTGGTCATTATCACAGATGAAGTACAGGAAAGACATTTTAATGATGCACTTACGATTTTTAAAGGAATGTCTGCAGTAAAAGAAATCTCAGGAGTGATCAGAGTGTACTAAATGTGCCTGCTTGTGCTATAATAAAGACAGATGTATACGATAAAAACAAATAAGAAAAGGTTCTAAAAGGCACGAAAATGACAAAATCAGAAAAAATATTTACAAACAGTACTGTTGTGATCCTGATCGCAATTTTATGTAACTGCCTGTGGGGCAGTGCAATTCCATATATTAAGATCGGGTATCGCTGCTTTGCGATTACAGACAGCGTAAGTACTAAAATTCTATTTGCGGGAATAAGGTTTACTATCGCAGGAATTCTTGTTCTGCTGTTCTACATGCTCATGAAAAAGAAGATTCCAGTGGTAAAAAAAGATGCAGTTGGGGAGCTGGTCTTTTTGGGAATTGTACAGACCACGATTCAGTATATTTTCTTTTACATCGGCGTATCCAATGCAGCAGCTGCGAATGGCTCCATTGTCAATGCGACGACAACATTTATATCCGTAATTCTGGCACATTTTCTGTATCAGAATGATAAACTTAATAGCAATAAGATCCTTGGATGTCTGATCGGGTTTGCAGGTGTACTTTGCGTAACACTTGGTAAAGATTCCGCAGGCTCCTTAAACGTATCATTTACGGGAGAAGGCTTTGTTGTAATTGCTGCATTTGCATTTTCGTTCAGTGGAGTTTTAAGTAAGAAGCTGACTCAGCGTGAAGATTCCATGGTCGTAACAGGATACAATCTGACAATCGGTGGTGTAATCCTGATCGTTGCAGGACTTCTGTTCGGAGGAAGAATTACACAGGTAACGACACAGGGCATCCTGGTGCTTTTATATCTGGCACTGCTTTCATCTGTTGCATTTACGCTGTGGGCAATCCTGTTAAAATATAATCCAATTGGCAGAATCTGTATTTACAACTTTGTCGTTCCGGTTTCTGGAATATTTCTGGCAGGGCTTGTATTACATGAAGATATATTCAAAGTCAGATATTTTATCGCTTTAGTACTGGTTTGCATCGGCATTATTATTGTCAATCAGGCAAAAAGGGGAGGGAAACAAAAAGACAGCAAGCTATCTGACGAGACATTGTAAAATGTTGTAGAGATAAAGGAGGGCTATAAAATGATAATAAGGGAAATCAAAGAGTCTGAAAGTGAAGAGGCAGAAAGTCTTGTGAAGGAAGTATTCATGAAGGCAGTCGCACCGGATTATGAACAGGAAGGAATTCAGCATTTTTGTGAATTTATTGAGGATGAGAAACAGTTTTCCAATCTGCAGAAATATGGTGCTTTTGAAGAAGGAATCCTGCTTGGAGTCATAGCGACAAAAGAGCGAGGCAGTCATATTTCACTGTTGTTCGTTGAAGAGGGCAGACAGGAACAAGGGATTGGAAAGGCATTACTTGATCAGGTGATTGGCAATTCGTCAGTTGCAAAGATAACAGTAAATTCAGCACCGGATGTTGTTGAGTTCTACCGGCATTATGGATTTCAGGAAACAGCAGAACAACAGCAAAAAGATGGTATCAGATATACCCCAATGGAATATAAGAAGTAAATGTAAGATTACATACCTAACGTCTGTAAAGGGTAGGAACAGACACATGACATAAAAGTATGAATTACAAGACAACATTGATTATAATGGTAAAAAAGCCGGCAGCCGATTAAAACAATCGGTGCGCCGGCTTTTACTTTAGGCACGTTTTGGATCTTTTCGATACAGAATCTGGAATAAAAAGAACAGAGCAGTTGCAATCCCGGCACCGATCAGAATCTGAACTATTTCAGAAAATAGATTGTAAACAGCCAGCTGTCGGAATAGAATCAGTGAAATGCCAATCGAAATTGCAATTGAAAAAACAGGTTTGCATATGTAATCGGTAAAATGGAAGGAAATCTTATACATGCGCCTGATGGAAAATAAATGCATACCACTGACATATACCTGGCTGATCAGCAGGCTCCAAAGATAGGCGTTGATACCGTAGTATTTTGTCAGAAAGATGATAAAAAGGATTCGAATCAGGATGCCAATGGTATTCTGTGTACTTGTTGCAGTGGTCTTGCCAAGTCCATTCAAAATGCTTCCCATAGTTGTGGCAATGTATAGAAATGGGCATAACCAGGCAAGAATGAAGATGAAATGTGCAACGGAGTCATTGTGAAAAATAATGCTTCCTGCTCTGGCACCATAGAAAACGAACATACCGGTGCAGAAAATTCCGAGGGTGATGCAGTATTCAAGTGAGGAACTGATCGTTTTTGAAATGGTATCCTCAGCACCTGTAGACTGCGCTTTTGAGACGGATGGCAGGATCATAGTTGATGCGGAATTGATGAGCGTTGACGGAAACAGGATAATTGGCAGAGCCATGCCGGTTAATACACCATAAATACTAAGGGCTTCTGAATTGCTCATGCCAAAGACACGCAGCTGGGCAGGTATCAAAATGGCTTCTCCGCTCTGTAGTAAAGCCATCAGGATTCGATTTGCAGTCAATGGAACAGAAAATCCTACAATCTTTTTAAATTCGTTTCTTAATCCCGTACAGAGGAAGTGAAAATGTTTTGCAAATACCAGGCTGAGTAAACAATAGATGACAGAAGCAATTTCACCGAATACCAGACCATACATTGCAACCAGAGGGGTCACGCCTTTTCCAGCAGAATGATACAGATAGATCAGAACATAGACGCTTGCTACACGAATAATCTGCTCAAAAAGCTGTGAGAATGCAGGAACTCGGGTCTTTTCAAGGCCGATATAATAGCCGTTGATACAACTATGTACACAGGAAAGTGGAATGGAGAGCACCAGAATTTTGATGAGCATTTCACATTCTGCATTTAAAAGGATGCGTTCTGCAACAAAGTGGGAGTTAAAAAAGATAGCAAAAGTAAACAGGACAGAGAGTAGGAGCGAGAGGGTAGTACCGGCAATCAGTGTCTTGCTGGAATTTTTATTCGCTGCTACAAATTTTGCTATTGCAGTCTGTATACCGGATACACAAATGGCAAAGCCCAGTCCGGCGACAGGAAAGACAAGCTGATAAAGCCCCATTCCCTCTGCACCAATAGCATTGGAAAGAAATATTCTGTAATAGAATCCGATGAGACGGGTTATGACACCAGCAATAGTTAGTACGATCGTTCCTCGTATAATCGTGTTTTTCATGTTTTACACTCGCAATTAAATATCTGATATCATTATATTTATTTGCCGCATATTATAGTATATAAAATAGTTAAGTTTATAAAAATTTCCCGATTGCCAGTGGATCCGCATAGAAGAAATACAGGAAAAATAAGGAACCTGAATAAAATAATATGTAGAAAAATGTATTTTATAGTAAACACATGGGAATTATTAAAAATAATTCTTGACATTAGATATACCCGAGTGTACACTGATAATTGAAATCCGACTAAAATGGTTGGGTATTATATCAGATAGGAGAACAGTCGTATGAAAATGTCTACAAAAGCCAGATATGGACTAAGGGCATTGGTGGACCTTGCAAAGCACAGTGAAGATGGACCTGTTTCCATCAGCAGCATCGCACAGCGACAGAATATCTCAGAAAATTACCTGGAACAGTTAATAGCAAAACTGCGTAAGGCGGGGATCGTACAGAGTTTAAGAGGTTCCCAGGGTGGGTATATTCTAGCTGGACCGGCAGATGACATTTCTGTAGGAGATGTGCTGAGGGTACTGGAAGGAGACTTGAACCCGGTAGAATGTCCCCTGATTAATCAGGATGTGAATTGTCATGATCAGGCAGAATGCGTGACCAAGTATGTATGGAAGAAAGTCAGTGACAGTATTAATGAGACAGTCGATAAAATCTCACTTGGAGAACTCATTCGGCTTTAACAAATTTTAGATAATTATAGGTGATAAAGGAGAAAGACAATGGAAAAGAAAATTATTTATTTGGATAACGCAGCAACTACTCCAGTAAGACCTGAAGTATTAGAAGCAATGCTTCCTTATTTTACTGATAAATTTGGTAATCCAAGCAGTATTTACAGCATTTCAGCAAACAATAAGAAAGATATCACAGCAGCCAGAGAAACAATTGCAAAAACAATCAATACAGATGCTGAAAATATTTATTTTACAGCTGGTGGATCTGAATCAGATAACTGGGCTTTAAAAGCTACAGCAGAAGCTTATGAGAGCAAGGGAAAACATATCATCACAACTAAGATCGAACATCATGCAATTCTGCATACATGTGAATATCTTGAGAAGAGAGGATTTGAGATCACATATCTTGATGTCGATGAAAATGGTATTGTAAAACTGGATCAGCTCAGAAAAGCAATCAGACCTGATACAATTTTAATTTCTGTAATGTTTGCCAATAATGAAATCGGAACAATTCAGCCAATCGCTGAAATCGGACAGATCGCAAAAGATCATGGTGTACTGTTCCATACAGATGCCGTACAGGCATTTACACAGGTTCCAATTGATGTGGAAGCAATGCACATCGACATGATGAGTACAAGCGGACACAAGATCAACGGACCAAAGGGAATCGGTTTCCTTTATATCAGAAAAGGCGTTAAGATTCGTTCTTTCGTACATGGCGGTGCGCAGGAAAGAAAGAGAAGAGCCGGTACTGAAAATGTTCCTGGTATCATCGGACTTGCCAAAGCTGCAGAAATTGCAACAGGCAATATGAAAGAAAGAACAGGAAAAGAAATTGAACTGAGAAATTACATGATCGACAGAGTTCTTGCAGAAGTTCCATTTACAAGACTGAATGGTGACAGAAGTCAGAGACTTCCTAATAATGTAAACTTTAGTTTCCAATTCGTAGAAGGAGAATCTCTTCTGATCATGCTCGATATGGAAGGCATTTGTGCATCCAGTGGATCTGCATGTACATCAGGATCACTTGATCCATCTCATGTACTTCTTGCAATCGGTCTTCCTCACGAAATCGCTCATGGCTCATTAAGATTGACACTTGGCGATATGACAACAAAAGAAGATATCGATTTCGTTATCGAGAATATCAAGAGAATAGTGGCCAAACTCAGAAGCATGTCACCTTTATATGAAGATTATATTAAGAAGAATAAATAATCAGATAGATACCAGTACGAATAAGTAAACTGGAAAACAAAAGAAAATATAACAGAAAATACAGAAAAATCAGAACTTAAACATACTGCAAAATTAGTAGAATTAAGAAAGTTTTTGAAAAAACTTGCAGAATGAAGTGAAAAACATTAAAATAGTGGAGGATTAATTATATGTACAGTGAAAAAGTTATGGATCATTTTCAGCATCCAAGAAATGTTGGTGAAATCGAAGGAGCCAGTGGTGTAGGTACAGTTGGTAATGCAAAATGTGGAGATATCATGAGAATTTATCTCGATATTGATGACAATCAGATCATTAAAGATTGTAAATTCAAAACATTTGGCTGTGGTGCTGCAGTTGCTACAAGTAGTATGGCAACAGAACTTGTTAAGGGCAAATCAGTAAATGAAGCTCTGACAATTACAAACAAAGCAGTTATGGAAGCACTTGATGGACTTCCACCAGTAAAGGTACATTGCTCACTTCTTGCAGAAGAAGCAATTCATGCAGCGCTCTGGGATTATGCAGAAAAGAACCATATCAAGATCGAAGGTCTGGATAAACCAAAGACCGATATTAGTGAACATGAAGAAGAGGAAGATTATTAAATGAAAAAAGTCGTTGTTGGTATGTCAGGAGGCGTTGATTCTTCAGTAGCAGCATATTTACTGAAAGAACAGGGATATGATGTGATTGGGGTAACTATGCAGATCTGGCAGGATGAAGACAATTTTACAATGGAAGAAAATGGCGGATGCTGTGGCCTGAGTGCTGTAGATGATGCCAGAAGAGTTGCTAATCAGCTCGGTATTCCATATTATGTCATGAATTTCAAAAATGAATTCAGAGAAAATGTTATGGATTATTTTGTTGCAGAATACCTGAAAGGCAGAACGCCAAATCCATGTATTGCCTGTAACAGATATGTAAAATGGGAATCTTTGCTTAAACGAAGCCTAGATATAGGCGCTGACTACATCGCGACAGGACATTATGCAAGAATAGAACAGCTCCCTAATGGACGTTTTGCAATCCGTAATTCAGTTACGGCTGCGAAAGATCAGACTTATGCTCTTTATAATCTGACCCAGCATCAGCTTTCACATACTCTGATGCCTGTTGGGGAATATGATAAAGATCATATCAGAAAAATTGCAGAGGAAATCGGACTTATGGTCGCACATAAGCCTGATAGCCAGGAAATCTGTTTTGTTCCTGATAATGACTATGCTGGATTTATTGAAAGGGAGACACATATTAAGAGTGAACCGGGAAATTTCGTTAACTTGAAAGGCGAAGTAATCGGCAGACATAAAGGGATTGTCCATTACACGGTAGGACAGAGGAAAGGCCTTGGCCTTTCCATGGGACATCCTGTATTTGTTCTCCAGATCAGACCAGATACAAATGAAGTTGTCATCGGAGAAAATTCTGACGTATTTTCCGACAGATTATATGCGAACCATCTTAATTTCATGTCAATTGAAAAACTCGATGGAGAGCGTAAAGTTACAGCAAAGATTCGTTATAGTCATGCAGGAGCGGCCTGCACGATTAAGATGATCGATGATGAGACTTGCGAATGTGTATTTGATGAAAAACAGCGTGCCATTACACCTGGACAGGCAGTCGTATTCTATGAAAATGACCATGTCCTTGGTGGAGGAACAATTATCTGATGATACAGATCAATTGATAACTGACAGAAAAAAGTTCTTTAAACAATCGAATACAATTAGGATTTGATAAAGTGCCTGCGAGATAGTATAATACTTGCAGGCACTTTTTTAGTGCAAAGAGGTAAAGAAGTACAGAGCATCGGAAATCATCATGCGGTGTGATGCCGGGCGGGCTGTGTACAACTTTGTGTATTGGAGGAGAGTAAAATGTGGTATGAAGAAGCGGTGTTCTACCAGATTTATCCACTAGGTTTTTGTGGCTCACCAAGGATAAACGATGGAATAACAGTGAACAGAATCAAAAAGGTTCTGGAATGGATTCCTCATTTAAAGAAAATGAATATAAGTGGGGTATATTTTTCACCTGTGTTCGACAGCGATGCGCATGGGTATGATACAAGAGATTATAGTCGGATCGACCCTCGGCTCGGGACCAATGAGGATTTTGGCAGGGTTGTAAAAAATCTTCATGCGAATGGAATCCGGGTCATCATTGATGGCGTATTTAATCATGTAGGAAGAGGTTTCTTCGGATTTCAGGATCTGCTGAAAAATGGAGAAAAATCGATCTATAAAGACTGGTTCTTTACAGATTTTACCCGTAATACGGAATATAACGATGGCTTTTGGTATGAAGGCTGGGAAGGGTATTATAATCTTGTAAAGTTGAATCTAAAAAATCCGGAGGTCATATCATATCTTTGTGACAGGGTAACGGACTGGGTTCATGAATTTGATATCGATGGGCTTCGTCTGGATGTTGCCTATTGCTTGGACCGGCATTTTATGCAGGTGCTGCGGAGCCTGACTGATCGACTGAAAGATGATTTCTTCCTTGTCGGTGAGATGCTTCATGGAGATTATAATACGATTGTTAATGAAGAAATGTTGCATAGCGCTACAAATTATGAATGTTATAAGGGACTTTATTCAAGCTTTAATTCTATGAATATGTTTGAAATTGCCTACAGTATCAATAGGCAGTTCGGAAATGATGACTGGGCACTTTACAGGGGAAAACATATGCTGACGTTCGTAGATAATCATGACGTCAATAGAATTGCAAGCACATTGACCAATCCTTACCATCTTCCACTTATCTATGGTCTTGCATTTGCAATGCCGGGAATTCCATGCATTTATTATGGAAGCGAGTGGGGAGCAAAAGGGATAAAGGAAAATGGCAATGACCAGCCACTCAGGGAAAGTTATACAGAGCCTGTGTATAATGGAATATCTGAACAGATTTCAGTGATGGCCAAAGTACACGAAACAAGCAAGGCACTTTGCTATGGCAGCTACCAGATGAAGCAGCTGACCAATGGACAATATATATTTGAGAGGGCGGTGAGCGATGAGCATATGATCATTGCAATCAATGCACAGGACAGTGTATTTCATGCATCATTTGATCCCGCTTGTGAGAATGCTACTGATCTGCTGACGGGAATTACGCATACAGCCCAACAGATGCATACGCTTGCACCATATAGCGTTTACTATTGGAAATGTGAGGCATGATAGATACAATATCGTTTAAGTGAGCCTTGCACGAAAATATGTTATAAATATAGCTGTATGATACAGCTTTAAGTAAAGAAAATCAGGAGGATAAATGTATGGAAATAAGAAGAGCACATGAAAAAGATATGAATGGATTGATCGATCTGTTAAATCAGGTTCTGATGGTTCATCACAATGGAAGACCAGACCTTTTTAAAGCAGACTGTCGTAAGTATACAGATGAAGAACTGAAGGCAATTATTTCAGATGATCAGAAACCTGTATTTGTTGCAACGGATGAACAGGAAAAAGTACTCGGTTATGCATTCTGCATTTTCCAACAGCATATTGGCGATAATATTCTGACGGATATCAAGACATTATATATAGATGATCTCTGTGTGGATGAAACGATCCGTGGCCAGCACGTAGGAAGCAGCCTTTATGAGGCAGTCGTTGATTTTGCCAGAAAGAGTGGATGTTATAATGTAACTTTGAATGTCTGGGCATGCAATGAGAATGCAAAAGCATTTTATGAGAAATGTGGATTGATTCCTCAAAAGATCGGCATGGAAAATATACTATAAGAATAATAAAAGCTGTTGAATAACAGAAGACAGCGAAGACGGCATCATGAAAAGCAGCAATACATGAAAAGCAGCAGTACATGAAAAGCAGCAATAAATGAAAAGCAGTAGTACATGTAAAGTAACAGAACAGCCAATATACATAAAGCGCGAGAAAATAGAAAACAATATAATAAATGTATATCAAGAGAAAGTTAATAGAAATCAGTAAGACGAGTATACATAAAACGCAATAGAATAGAAAATAGTATTGTAAAAATATAAAAGTAAAGAAAAAAGACCTGCATATAATACCAGCTTTTCAGAGCAGGAGCAAAATAGCTCTGCCTGAAAAGCAAGTGTATATGCAGGTTTTTATTTACGCAAAAATGCAGTACCAGCCAAAATGCCACGAAACAGCATCCAGATAATTGAAATGACAAGAATCACAGAAGTCATGCGAAATAGAAAAATCAGTTGCAAATAATCAAATACACTCATACATAGAATGCAAACCGTACATACAATGAGAAAGTGGCCTGTCGAACGGCACAGTTTCATCTTGTCGTATCTTTCTTTTTCAGATGTAGGCAGATCATTGTAACCGGCAATCAGCCAGGCGCATTTTCCAAGGGAGAGCAGTATACCAAAAATAATGAAAAGGCAGCAGATCACACCTGTAATAATCAAATCATTCATAACAATCTCCTTTACTTAGCAATTAAGGCAATTTGTAAAAAACAGGTTTCCGTTTCTTGAAAATAGTATAATAGTCAAATCCGGCAGCTCTTAATATCTCCGGCACCTTGTTGAAATCATATGCAAGATGTTCTGGTTTGTGCCCATCAGAACCGGTTGTGATAATTTCGCCGCCCAACAAACGATACATTTTCAAAATGCCAAGGCAGGGATGCGCTTCTTTCAGACCATATTTTAATCCAGCAGTATTCAGTTCAATGCCCTTTCCGTTATCAATCAGTTTACGAAGAATTGCCTCGATGAGTTCCTGGTGTTTTCGATAGTCATAGGTCGCATCTTTTCCAGGAGCATATCGTACAATATAATCCATATGTCCATAGACATCAAAATTACTACAGCTGGAAAGATTTTCAAGAATGCTTTCAAAATAACGCTGCGTACCTTCAAATGCATCCCTTTTCTGCCAGTATTCCTTATAATATGGATCAAATCCATCGATCAGATGGGATGAGCCAATGATAAAATCCAGTGCATGTTCAGAATCATACTTGTCGGTTTTCTCTTTCAGATGTGCCTGTAGACCCTGTTCAACGCCGATGTATACTGCAATCTGATCACGGTATTTCTCTCGGAGCTCCAAAAGCTTTTTCAGATAGACCGGATAGTCGAGCTGAAATGCATCTTTTCCATATTGAGCTGGAAAATCAAAATCGTTGTGATCCGTAATGCAAATGCCAGAGAGACCGAGACGAATGGCCTCTTCAATCATGCTTTCAGGAGTCGAGTCGGAATCTGTAGAAAAAGCTGTATGGGTATGGAAATCACATAAACCATTTAATTTCTTCATATTTAATCCTTTCGTATAACAATTTGCCGATCTGGCGTCTTTTGTTTCTTGGGATAACAGGAAATAAATAAGAGGCTTCGTGTATAGTTGTGGCTAACTCCACCTCAAATTTATAAATTTACAA
>CAJMQE010000054.1 GCA_905215405.1 uncultured bacterium | reverse complement strand
ATTTATAAATTTGAGGTGGAGTTAGCCACAACTATACACGAAGCCTCATATAAAAAAAGGTAATTCTACATTTGCTCAACTAGTGAACAATCGTAAAATTACCTCTTTTATGATTCTGCTATAGAACTATAGTCGATAGCAAATTTTCTATTTATCTGTACTCATCAGCTTTAAAGGCAGTCCCAGTAATACTGCTCCACCAATGATATTACCAAGTGTTACAAAGAACATGCTCTTTGCAATCAGTGCAAGATCGAGACCACCCAGTAACAGGTATCCCACTGTAAATGTTCCCATATTTGCAATACAATGCTCGAAGCCTGCAATAACAAATGTCATTATAATACAGAACATAACAATCAGTTTTCCACTTTCTGTTTTCATTCTGGTACCTGTAAATACAGCCAGGCATACCAAGAAGTTGCATAAAATCCCGCGTAACAGTAATTCCATTGGAGCAATTGCTAATTTTGTCTGTATAAAGCTATTATAATAATCAATTAAAAGTTGTTTGGAAGCTCCACTTTCAACTAATAACACACTAAAAATCAATACTCCTACAAAGTTTCCTATGTAACTGATGATCCATACCTTGATCATATCAGATACATTGCTTTTTTTATGATAGACACCAATTGCCATTGTCATATTGTTGCCTGTAAAGAGCTCGCCACCAATAAATACAATCAAAATAATTGCGATAGCGAACAGAAACGCGCCTAGCAGTTTTGCAAACTGGGGATAAGTTGGAAATAACACTGCTGCTGATACATTTGACAGAATAATGGCTACAACAATAAAAAAGCCTGCCATAACTGCTCGTAAAAAATATTTGCCAAAATGGCGATTACATAATTCTGCCTTTGCCACTGCGGACTTTGAAATAGATTCTAACTCTTCTGTTAACATTCAATTTCCTCATCTTTTGCTTTCTTTTTTTCTTAACTTTCGTTAGGTTTTTGTTTCATTTTGAATCCTGTGAAAGTATATCATCTGTGTAGGCAATACGCAATCTTTTTTTATATTTAAATATATCAATTTATTTTATTTTCAATTCTCATGCTACTAGATGTTTATTCTCCATTCTGATTAGACTCTAATCTCTGTGTAGCATTTTTTATACTTTGCGTATCCAGTAATACAACACTTGTTTCAAACCCTGACAGTGAACATTTTGCAGTTGTTCTCTGCCCCGTAGTAATATAGGTTTCATAAGACCAATCTGCGAGGCTGTTTGCCTGTCCTTTCATTAATGCTACTATTGTTTCTTTCGTCATATCTGTAGTCATCATTGATGAGATTGCATCTGTTATCTGCTCATATCCGGATAAGGTCTCCATACTCATCATTTTATTCAGAACTGCTTCAATAACCTTCATTTGGTTTTCTCCTCGCTGTTCATCTCCATCTTGAAATGCTTGCCGTTCTCTGCAAAATGCCAGAGCCATAGATCCATCCAATTGATTCAATCCTTTTTCGAATGCATATGGAATTTCTGATGCATCTGCACTGCAGGTAAATGCAACATCTGAATCAACTGTGATTCCTCCAAGTGCATCTACAATATCTTTAACACCTGAAAAATTGACTTTTGTATAGTTATCAATGGTTACACCATATAAGTCCTGCAATATCATGCGAGTACGGTCAGTCCCTAATACTCCTGAAAAATTCAGTTTGTCGAATTGCGTTTCTCCTGTCTGCGCTTCAACTTCATCCCCCGATACATCCTGCTGCACATCCGATGTAAAGGATACATAAGCCTCTCTTGGTGTAAATACAATTGAAATTTTTTTCGTATTTGGATTAACTGCAACTAAAAGATTTGCATCTGATCTTGAGTTTTCTTTCATATTTCCAATATCATCTGCACCTGTCAACAAAACTATAAATGGCTTTTCATTGACTTCTTTTTCTTTTGGTGACATATCGAATAGTCCCATGGCCTTAAATGTCATCGTTCCTGTTCCGAACAAGACTAACATGATTGCTGCTGCAATAAGTATTGTGCTTATTCTCTTACGCCAACATCCAATTTTATTCTTTTCATTTTTTCTGTTACTTGATTTTCTATTTATAGTAAGTGCATTATTTACCCACTCCTCAGGTGCTTTCACCTGATCAAATTCATATAGCTCTTTCAACTGTGACACCTCCAAACTTCTTTTTAAGTAGTTCTCTCCCACGTCGCAACTGTGACTTTACCGTGGATTCTTTCAAACCAAGAATTTCTGCAACTTCAGCAACTTCATATTCCTCATAATAATACATATATAACACTTTTCTGTACTTGACCGGTAACGATAATACATACTGAAGGGTTTTCGAATCCTGACTATCTGTTACACTGACCACTGATAAATCCTCTGCCATGACATTTCCACAAAACGTAATTTTACTTCTCCAAAATTGTTTTACAATATCAAGGCTCTGATTCATGGCTACACGTATCAGCCATGCCTTCAAATGTTCCTGAGACGTAAATATCTTTTCTGATTCGAATAACTTCATAAATACTTCCTGGAAGCAATCCCTGGCATCTTCTATATTTCCACATCGGATCAGACATACTTTTGTTACCATATCTGCATACTTACGAACTACTTCCTCATAAGTAAGTTCAGCATACAATTTTTTCTCTTCCATTCAATACTCCCTCACCTTTATCTGCACAAATTCTACACGTTTCATTTCTGTTAATTCTACTATAACACAAAGACGATCGACCATCTTACATTTAATACACGATTGAATTCATTCTCAGGATGCATTTTTTTGATAATCTGATCATGATTTCTTTTGGAAATACTATTAACATGAACGACTGGTGATTCCCCTTTGCTAAACATAGAACAATGCTTTTACGAACAAAAAACACGCGATAGTCACATTCTACCGCGTGTTTCATTCTATTTTCAATTCTCTAATATATTTTATTTTTTTATGTACTTGCGAATAAATGAAATCATAAGATCAAGTGTATCGTCCGTATAAAATGCCGGGCTGCCATGGTCAGCACCGCAGATTCGATAGAACTCGGTCACTTTTCCTTTCTTCTTTAATGCCTCATACAGCTTCACACTATGTTTAAAAGACACTGTACGATCTTTTGTTCCGTGCATGATCAGAATCGGCGGTGTATCAGGTCCGATATACTCCATCGGAACACTTTTTTTTGCTTCCTCTGGAATCTCATTGATGTTTCTGCCACCCATCAGCATTCCTTCCGCACTATCCGCCTGCTGGTGATTTGGCGTATTGGGGAACCCATCCGGCATGCGGATATCAACTACCCCATAAAAATCAATGATTGCATTTACTTTTTCTTTTTCGCCCTCATAAAACTCCGTCTGCATATTCTGACTATCTGCTGTCATTCCAGCAAGCAGGGCTGTATGACCGCCTGACGAATCTCCCCATAGAAACACCTGATCGGGATTGATCCGGTACTGACCAGCGTGTTTTCGTAAGAAACGGATTGCTGCTTTCGTGTCCTGCACCTGTGCCGGAAACGGTGCGATTTCACTTTCCCGGTACTGTACAAGTGCCACTGTGAACCCTTTTCTTGCTACATAGCCCAGCTGTGGCAATCTCTTGTATATATCCTGTTTTCTCCATGCGGAGCCCTGAACAAATAAAATCAGTGGATATCCTTCATTTTTATTTTCCCGTTTATTCGGTACCAGGATCTGCAAAACCCTTTTCACGCCGTCATAATTCACGTATTCAACATCACGGTGATAAAAAGCTTCCAATGCTTCATCTGAATTTTGCAATGTTTGCATGCCCTCTGGCATTTCTTTTTCTTCTGGAAAATCTTCGTATGTATACATATACCAGTCCCCCTATAAAAAAGACTGTATCGTTATGCAGATTTCAAAGGATTTCCCCATTTTCTCATATCGTATACAGTCTATTACTTTGTTGCAGCATTTCTACTGCTCATATTTTAAATGTTCTATTCTTTCTGCCTTTAGAATACCATGGATAAATTAAAAAAACAAGGACACCAATGGTACGGTGAATACGGACAGACAAGTCGACAATATGACGCCCCTAGAAGCCAGCGTCACATCTGCATCATACTTTGTCGCCATGATTACAGGTAAGCTTCCGACTGGCATTGCAATCAAAATAACTGCGACCTGATATACGACTGGATTGCTGATCAGTGGGCGCAGAATCCAAATCGCCAATATCGGAACAAGTATCATCCTGATCACACAAAATACATATAGTCTGCCATTGCGAAATATATCTCTGACTGACATCTGTGCCAATGACACTCCTATAACCAGCATAGATAGCGCCGTAGTTGCATTTGCAAGATAATCGATACTGCTAGAGAACACTTCCGGCAACTGAATCCCTGCTGCAAAAATGACAATTCCCGCGATACTAGCAATCGTTCCAGGGCTAAAGAACGAACGTATCTGAAATCCATTTTGTCTTCCTTTTTCGCCGTTCTTCGTGTTTTTATCCTTTGTCATCAGATATACGCCATATGTATAAATCAGTAAATTATATGGAAGGTTATACATTGTAACGAAGATCACTGCCCCTTTACCAAATACCGCAGCGACGACTGGAATCCCTATAAAACCGATATTAGAGAAGATCGTCATCAGATTATAGACCGCATCATCTTTTCTTTCGCATCGGCATAAACGTGGAATTATGAACCCCAAAAGTACGAAAAATGCATACATTGCAAATGCGAGTCCTGCTGAAATCACAACATCCTGCATACTGCCCGCCCGCTCTTTAGAAAGCGAACCGGATATTATAATTGCAGGATTAAGGACTGTCATGATCAGGTTTGAAAGTTCTCTGCTACCTTCCACTGTAATAATTTTTCTTTTGTTTAGTACTGCCCCCAGAAGCATCAGCAAAAATATGATCAGCATCTGGTTGATAATCACTTGTAAGCTCATAAGCCACCTTTAAATGATCTGGTATGGATTTTCCTGTCCATTACCAAAGCATGTGAGACTGACTAGGGCACTTTTGACCATATCGCTGGTTGCTTCATCTGTAAAAAATCCATAATGCTGGGTCAAAATGACATTAGGGAATTGTTTTAAATAAAGCAGCGTTCTTCTATCTATAATTTTCGTTCCGACACACACATGTGCCACTCCCTCTTCGCCTTCAACTGAATCAATTCCGGCTCCACCGATCTTACCACTTTCAAGTCCTGCAATCAATGCCTCTGTATCGATCAATGGTCCTCTTGCAGTATTGATCAGAATCACACCGTCCTTCATTTTGGCAATGGCCTGATCGTCGATCATATGGAAGTTCTCGTCCGTTAATGGCATATGCAATGAAATGATATCGCATTCCTTATAAATGGTGTCTACATCTACAAATTCCACAAGTCCCTGCAGATCCTTTCTGATATGACGATCATTGGCAAGTATTCTACATCCGAATCCACTCAGATTTTTGATTGTAAGTGTTCCGATTCGTCCCGTTCCAATAATACCAACGGTCATACTTCTCATCTCTCTGCCCTTCATGCTTTCAAGAGAAAAATCATTTACAAGTGCACGACAAACTGAAATTTTCGCTTTTCTTAGTAACATAAGCATGAGCATCACTGTAAAATCTGCCACATTATGTGGTTCATAACGGGCATTACTTACATGAATTCCCAATTCTTTTGCTGTGTCCATATCGATATTATTAAAACCGATCGTTCTCGCTGCAATATATTGAATTCCATACTCTTTCAATATGGTCAGGACTTCTCTGTTCACTACGGAATGTCCTAGAAATGTCACTCCATCATATCCTTTTGCCATTTCGACCGTATGACTGTCCAATTCTTTGGATGTATATGTAATATCCAGCTGCATTTCTTTCTCCAGCCTTAGAAATGCCTGTTCTTCATAATCACAGACACTATATGCCAATATTTTCATTTTCTGTTATCCTTTCCTGCCGGCAGCTGCACTGCTACTGCAGCCACCTTTTTTCTGTTTATGATCTGCCACTTATTTCTGATATTCTTCAGCCAGTTTTTTGAATAAAGGAAGAGATTTTTCGATCGTGCTTGTCTTAATGCAATAAGATGCTCTGAAATATCCAGGACAGCCGAAGTCCTTGCCAGGTACCAGCAGAAGATCGTATTTCTTTGCCTTTTCACAAAATGCAACATCATCTTCTTCAAGTGCTTTCGGGAAGAGATAAAATGCACCGTCTGGATTGACACAGCTAAATCCTGCTTCTTTTAGTCCGTTATATAAAAGATCTCTGTTCTTTTCGTAAGTACTGATATCAGATGGTTTCCCAGCACATCTTGCTACGACTTTCTGGAACAGCGAAGGTGCATTTACATGAGTCAGTACACGTCCTGCTCCAGCAATCGCACCGTAGATTTTTGCAAAATCAGCAATTTCATCTGGCACAACAATATAACCCACACGTTCACCTGGCAGAGAAAATGATTTACTGTAGGAGTAACAAACCAGCGTATTTTTATAATATTTTGTAATATATGGAACTTCAATTCCATTGTATGCAATTTCACGATATGGTTCATCAGAGATGATAAAGATCGGATGTCCAAATTCTTTTTCTTTCTTCGTCAGGATTTCAGCCAGTTTCTGAATTGTCTTTTCAGAATATACAACACCACTTGGGTTATTAGGAGAATTTACGATGACTGCCTTTGTGTGTGCATTGATGCGTTCCTCAAAGGCTGGGAAATTGATCTGGAAATTCTCTGTATTTGCTGGAACTACGACCAGTTTTGAACCTGTCGCTTCTACAAAGCATGTATACTCTGGAAAGAATGGTGCAAATGCTATAAATTCATCCTGTTCTTCGCTAAGAGCTTTAAAACAAATACTGATTGCTGCTGCCGCCCCTGCTGTCATAAAAAGATTCTTTGCAGCAAAATTCGTACCAAATCTCTGATTAATACTATCAGCCAGTGTTGCCCTTACTTTTGGATCACCAGGTGCAATTGTATATCCATGAACATCACATGGATCTTCTTCGTTCAAAATATCAAATATTGCCTGCTTAATAAATTCAGGTGCTGGAATATTCGGATTGCCGAGGCTGAAATCATAGATATTTTCTTCGCCTACTTCTTCTGCTCTCTTTCGACCATACTCAAATATTGTTCTGATTGTTGATTTTTTACTTCCTAATTCATACATTTTTTCTGAAACCATCTGTTCACCATTCCTCTATATTTATTATTATTTTGTGATACAAAAAAAGCTGCAAATTCACAGCACGTGGCCCGATTGCTTTTTACAATCTATCTCCACTATCCGTCATGAAATACAGCTACCTCTTTGTAACAAATTATTTTTATTTACTACTTAACTTTACCATATTTTCTCTGGTTTGTATAAGAAAGGTTATTCATACCCTTGTTATAACCCAATTGCATAGCAAGGGCATTTATAATAACCTTCTGTACTTTAAAGTGTTGCGTTTCTCAATGCACATGACGCCTTTACTTCATTTCCGACACCAGATATTCTGACATAATATTGATATAGCATTGTGCCATTTCTGACATAGATTCACTTTCCCTTTTGATCCATCCAATTGAAATCCTGTTGTCATCACAACCTTCCAGTGGAATGGTATCAATTTCGTATTTTTTCAACAGTCCTTTTTCCTTTTCCATAGAAAACAGGAACATACTACCATTTTGCAGCATAGAAATCATGCTGTTGACATCATTGATGAATACGGTCTTCTCGATTTCCAGTAGCTTTGTATTCTCAATGGCCATAAAATAACACAGATTGGAAAAATAGTCATCCTGCGGCCTGATCACTGTCTGCGCAAGCAGTTCCTGTATACTGACCGATTTATGACCATAGAGCGGATTATTTTTTCCTACACTGACGCATATTCTATCAGTTGCAATTTCCGTATATACAAGTCCTCTTTTCACAAGTGCCTTAAAGACTTCCTTTTTCTGAATTTCTTTCACTTGCAGAATTCCGATCTTGGACACCAGATTATCTACCTGATCGATGATCTGTTCTATTCTGCATTGTTGCATACTAATTTCAATATGCTCGGGCACTGCCTGGTAAAAACGAGCCAGAATTTCTCCATTGAGTATGCTTGGATAGACTGACAGATTAAATGTTTCAACACTCCTACCACTTTTAATCCCTTCAATTAGATCCATCTGCCTTAGAACAATCCGCGTATATTCGTATAATTTCTTGCCATCTTCCGTCAGTTCCACGCCTTTATTGCTTCTGATAAATACCTCAATTCCAAGTTCATCTTCAAGTGCAGCAATCGCCTTGCTAAGGCTGGGCTGAGAAACAAATAATTCCTCTGCCGCCTTATTCATACTTTTCTTTCTTGCCACTGCTTCAAAATATTTCAAATAATGTAACTGCATTTTTCTCCTTAAATCATCAGATCCGTGTTTTCCTTGCTCTCTTCAATTACTTTGTTCAACTTTCTGAATGGAACCGCAACAACAAGTCCAATCAGAAGGGAGAGCCCTACATAGAGCAACAGTGCGCCAATACATTTCCAATACTGCATTTTATATAAACCGCCAATGGTCTCTCGCATAGCATCCATACCATATGGGAATGGCAGGTATTTATAGATTGCCTGATAAACTTTAGGTAATACCTCAATCGGAAATGTGCCACCGGCTCCAGCTACCTGAATGACCATGACCACAATCGCGATAGCCTCTCCTACATTGCCAAATGCGACTGTCAGAGCGTAGATGAACAAAGTAAAGACCAGACTGCTGACTGCTGCTGCGAACCAGAACAGAAACGGATTATGACACTGAATATCAATATAGAAAAGATCTCCCAGTACTGTGATCAAGGTCTGTACCTGTCCGATTGCAAAGAAAGTCAGATAACGACCAAAGAACTGTTCATAGGATTTCACATTTTGAATTTCTGGCTCCTGATGTACTTTTACATGAATTATTGCGACCAGTATCAGAGCTCCGACCCAAAGTGCCAGGATCGTATAAAAAGGTGCCATAGCGGAACCATAAGTTTCGATTGGATAGACTTGCTGCTTATCCAGCGCTATTGGTGACGAAATGAACTGTCCCAACATTTCTGGATTTGTCTGTAACATTGATACAAATTCCTGATATTGCTGATCTGTACTTAGTGTACCCAGATCAACGATCAGTTTGTCCAGTCCCTGCTTCATTTCCACTGCCATATCCCTGGATTTGCTCAAGCTTGCACTGCCTGAATCCACCGTATCCAGATATTCATCAAGGACCTTGGACACATCACTAAAATCACCATTAACGCCATATAAAATGGACTGTACCGCATTTAGAGATGCCTGCATTTCATTCATAGTTGAATTTAACTGTGGCTTTACAGAATATGTAAAAGTATCCTGCAGACTGCGAATCTGGTTACGACAATCTGTGATCTCACTGACGATTTGTTTTTTGAGCGCATCCACTGATTCTTTTCCATCCTGTGTCGAGGCTGCGACCTGATCTAGATCTGCCTGAATCTGATCCATCTGTGCCTCGATCTGTGTAATTTGTGCACTCGTGTCCTCTGTTGTTCCAAAGGAATCTGTCGCAGATGCAAACAGCTTTTTAATATACGGCATCATCCCCTGCAGCTTATTCACAGAAGCATCTGATGCACCATCCAGCCCTCCGACATCATGCAGGTCACCTTCCACTATTGCAGACACATTTTCGAGACTGTCACTGACAATCGAAAAACTGTATGTGACCATATCCGTTACCGTGTCTGCACTGCCGGTACCTGAAATCACAGTGCCCTGCATTGTATTTAATGTATTCTGACCTGTGCTCACAATATTATTTAAATCCGGTACCATCAGCTGTGTCGTCTCGATCAGACTAGACGCAGAATCGATCACACTGATAAATGAATTTAAAATATTGATATAGGATTCCATACTGGTATCAAGATCATTTAATTTATTGGTCAGCGTATTCAGGATCATCCCACCATTTCCTTCCGATGAAACAAGGGAATTACTGGCCTTCATCACAGACTCTGCCAGGGTACTTACAAATGTCGCATTGACCTGTTCCTGTACTGCTGTTTTCGCCTTACTGGTGATCTTCGGTGCTATGGCATTTTTCTTTTCATTTTCATAATAGTCGATCTGCGGATGATCCAGTTGTCCATCGAGAAAACTTACCATATTCTTTGTAAAGTCTTGTGGTATCACCATCGCCGCATAGTAATCTCCGTTGTAAACACCTTCTACAGCTTCTTCCTGCGTATCCGTGAACACCCATCCGATCGTCGTATTGGACTTTAATCCATCGATCACATTGTCCCCGACATTAAGTGAGATTCCTTCCAATGTAGTTCCTTCATCTTCTGAATAAACCGCAATTTTGAGATTTGATGTCGATTCCGGGCCATATGGATTCCAGTTCGAAAAGATGTTGAACCAGGCATATAGCGACGGAATAATACACAGTCCCATAATAATGACGACTGCGACCACATTACTGCTCAGACGTTTCCAGTCCGCATAAAATATTTTCCATATATTTTTCATTCGTATCTGCCTTTCTCTTCCTCTTTCTGATTTCCATCAAGTTCGTCTTTCAGCTTAGCATGTTCATTTTCAAATGCCGTTGTGTCTTCTTGCGCTCTCGACGTTCTCAGTTCTTCCTGTGCATTCAGATTCTGATCGAGTATTTTTAATGTTGCTCTTAGATTGGCGGACACGCTTTGCAGTTCTCTGCCCATTAATGCATCCGGTTCTTTCCTTTTTTCGTTGTCGAACTTCAATAAATGTTCTTGTAACTGATAATCCGCATATTCTACATGAATCAGATAAACTGCAATTCCAAAAAGAGAAGCAATCCACAATGTCAGAAAAATAATTTTTGAACTGTCTGTTGCAAGAAGCATGATCAGAAATATCAATGGAATAATAACAATACATTTCAACCCAATTCTGATTCGTTTTAGATTTTTTTCATGTATCTGCTGCTCATAATCCATAAAAGCATCATATATTTGTTTATAATCTTTTTCTTTTGTTTCGTTTTTCATCGTTACCTCTCATTAATTACATCATTTTAGTATCTTCCATCCGCTTCTCAACAAAGTGATTAATACCTACGAAAGGAATTCTTATCACGAGACCTGTAAGAAGTGCTACCACTGCAAATATAAGTACTTCTGCAAGTGACTTCATATAAGTACTGCCATACATACCACCAATTGTTTCCCGTAATGCGTTGATTGCATAAGGGAATGGGAAGAATGTATATACATTTCGGTAGAAATCAGGCAGTATTTCGATCGGATATGTTCCACCTGACCCTGCAATCTGAATGACCATAATGACTACCAGCAACGCTTTACCAATATCTCCGAATGACAGTGTCAGTGAGTAGATCAAAAGTGTAAATGTAAAACTTGTCAGAGATGCTGTCAGCCAGAACAGCCCTGGGTACAGAATCTGACAATGTAACAGAAATACATTTCCCAATACGATGATCAACGCCTGAATCTGTCCCAGCAAAAAGAAGATCAGATATCTGCCAAAGAAGAGCTGATAGGACTTCGGTGCGATCAACTCGTCCGCTTTCGCTTTTACCTTCAGCACGGATACCAGTATCAGTCCGCCTACCCAGAGAGCAAGTACCGTATAAAATGGTGTTACCGCAGATCCATAGTTCTCAATTGGATATATTTCTTGGCTCTTTACTTCCACTGGCTCTGCAAAATATGCCCCGTATGCCTGTGGGTCGCCACCCATTAGATCCAGCAATGCCTGTACTTTCTCATCATCTCCTGCTGCATTTACTTTTTCCGTCATAGCAGAGATTCTATCACTGACACTCTGTAATACTTTCTGGATACTTTCCAGGCTATCACTCGTGCCAGATACCGTTGTATTGACACCATTAAAGACATTTCCCATGTTGGTCAGAGTATTATTTAGATCTCCAAGCATGTTCGTCACATTATTTAAAATCTGGCCTACACCATCCAGGATGCTGTCCATCTGTGGCACCAGCGTCGCTGAGTAAATGTTTCGGATGTTGTCAATCTGTGTAGATGCACTTTCAATTGTTGCAGCCATACCACCTGTCACACCTTCTACACCATCTCTGAGCTGATCTTTTATAGTATTCTCATCAAGACCAGCGGTTGTATTCTGAAGCTGTGACATCGCGGAGTGCACATCCGTTGCACCGCTTCTGATATCTGCAATTGTTTCCAGTGCTTTTTTAATTGCGGCTGCTTCGTTATCTGATAAGTCCTCGCTCTTCATATCAACCAGTGCTTTCTGAAGCGTGTTGAGCTGCTGTAACAACTGATTTGTGTCTTCAACGGTCTTTCCTATGTTTTCTGCACTATTCTCTGCTTTATCAGCAAGTCCCGCATTTTTTATATCTGATGCGACCTGATCGATGGATGTTTCGATTTCTCCCAGGGAATCTTTTACATTCTGACTAAATGCAGAGACAGTAGTCTGTGTCTGTCCAAAATCACTTCTGGTATCCCCAAGGCTTGTAATCGCATTTCCTACTTTGGATGTAAGTCCCGGAATCTGTCCATTTGCAGCACTGATTGCATCTTTTAAGGATTCATTTCCATCCAGGAAACTATCGATCATCTGATTATAAGAGATCAGATTTTCATTCAACGCATTCAGTTTCTGTACAAATTGATCGATTTTATCTCCACTCTCAATATCATCAGACAAACTATTGGTCTTTTCAAAAATGGAGCTGACTGCTACTTCCACAAATTTCTCATTGATACTCTCCTGCAATGTAGATACAGCCGTATCTGTAATTTTAGTTGCGACAGCATTTTTCTTCTCATTTTCATAGTAAGTAATGACCGGATTTTCAAAATCTCTGGAAAATGCTTCATACATCCGGTCTGTAAAATCTTCGCTTATCACGACAGCTGCATAGTATTCTCCACTGTTGACTCCTTCAATCGCCTCTTCACTCGTATCCGTGAACACCCAACCGATCTTTGTATTTTCCTTTAGCTGCTCGATTACCTCATCTCCCATATTGACGTAGGTGCCCTGCTTCATATAGCCTTTATCCTGCGTTGCGACCGCCACTTTAATACTTGCCGTATTTGCGTAAGGATCCCAGTTAGAATAAATATTGAACCATGCATAAAGCGATGGTATAAAACAGATACCTATGACAATCACCAGCGCAAGAAAATTTCTGGAGAGCCTTCGCAGATCTGTTGTAAAAATCCGTAAAATATTTCTCATATGTAATTTAATTCCTTTCCTGTAACTCTAACTCTTGTCACACTTGCAACAGCTACTGCCTCATTGGCAACAAACTTCTACCACATTTGAACAGCTACTACTGCATTTAAGCAGCTACTACCACATTTCATTTGAACAACTACTACCGCATTTAAGCAGCTACTGCCGCGTTTAAGTGGCTACTGTCAAATTTTAAGTGGCTGCTTGCACTTTGTAACGTATAACAGCGAGTCCTTTTCCTTTTGTAATCGATATGACTTCTTTTTTACTTTTGTTACATCATTATACAATTTATGACAGTTCCGGTACAAGTACTGAGTAAAAAAAAATGACCATAATTCAAAAATATACAATTTCTCTGTCGAACAGCTGAAACAATTACTTTTGTTTATTGTAAACTTATCATGAAATCCTATATTATAACTACAATTGTATATTATAAACTTGTCATTAAGACCTATATTATCACTACTATTTTCTGTTCTGCGCAACACCTTTGATATTCGCACCAATACACCTTTGGACATCCATACGACCTAATACCTAATATCAAACACGTCCATGCACAAAAAAAGCAGGCTATAAGCCTGCTCAATTATTTGATTCTGTAACTGTTCTGCAAATTCCTCTATTCAGGCATTTCTTAAAATCCATACTGCCGATCCCAAGAATCCAACAATCAGTGAGAGCGCTGATGCAACATTGATATTGACCAATAGCCCCAACAAAAATAGAACCGTCATGGTGCACAAAATTAAAAGATAGCCTGATTTCTGATATTTATTATGAGTAAGAAGTAATAATTTCTGATATATAAAATCCATACGCCGACTCCTTTCTGATAAAGAAATCATAATATGGGCAGGCAAATTTACACTATAATCAGCGTAAAATGCCTGTAAATTTTATACAAACTAAGAAGATTAATACAGATTTCTGACCTTAAAGTCTTTTTCGGCCTCTCGTCTCTGATCTTTCTTTGCAATATCCTGACGTTTATCGTACAGTTTCTTGCCTCGCGCCAGCCCGATCTCCATCTTGACAAGACTACCTTTTAAATAGACCTGCAGAGGCACCAGCGTATAACCTTTTTGTGCAATTGTCGCCTGCATTTTATTGATCTCATGCTGATGCAGAAGAAGTTTCTTTTCACGCAGTGGATCTTTGTTAAATATATTTCCTTTTTCATAAGGAGTTATATGCATGCCGTAAACTACAATATCTCCTTTTTCAATACGTACAAATGCTTCTTTAATGCTACATTTTCCCATGCGGATCGATTTCACTTCTGTTCCGTGCAATACGATTCCTGCCTCATAGGTATCCTCGATAAAATAATCGAATCTGGCCTTTTTGTTGTTGGCAATTAGTTTTCTGCTCTCTTTTGCCATCTTCTATCTACCTCATTTCTGTTCTGTCTGTTCTACTTGTAGTTAAATAATTATGTGATGCATCAGCAGATGCAGACTACTGTGTTACTGTCTGGCTCTGCTGTACCTCGCTCTGCTCATCATCCTGCTCATCAGCAATTTCAAAATCAATATTACGAAGCAGTTTATCTGTATGTGCTACACGTACTCTTAACTTCTGACCAAGTTTAAATGTTCTGTTCGTTGTTTCATTTATCATTTCATAGTGGTTCTCGTCATAGACATAATATCCATCTTTTAATGCAGTGACTGGAATCATTCCTTCAATCGTATTAGGCAGTTCGACATAAATTCCCCAGCTTGTAATACTGGATACAACACCGTCGAATTCCTGTCCGATTCTCTTTTCCATGTATTCCACCATTTTTAATTTATCTGTGTCACGTTCCGCATCATCCGCACGACGTTCTGTCGTACTGGTCTGTTTTGCAACATCAGGAAGTATCGAACTATAGTGTTTAAATCTCTTTTCTTTTAACCCACCATGCAGACTTTCTTTAATAATTCTATGAATCTGCAAATCCGGATATCTTCTGATTGGAGATGTAAAATGGCAGTAATATTTCGCTGCAAGTCCAAAATGTCCGATGCATTCTGTTGTATACTGTGCACGCTTCATAGAACGAAGTGTCAGTCTGCTGATCAGATTTTCCTCATCTGAACCTTCTATCTTTGTCAACAGCTTCTGTAATTCCTTTGGATGAATATCATTTTCAGTAATTCTAATAGAATAGCCAAAGTTATTGATAAATGTACCAAGCTTCAGAATACGTTCTGGATCTGGATTTTCATGACTTCTATAAAGGAAAGGAATCTCCTGCCAGAAATAATCTTCTGCTACCGTCTCATTTGCGACCAGCATGAAATCTTCAATTATCTTAGTCGCTACATTTCTATCATATGGTTTAATATCCGTTGGATGACCATTTTCGTCGAGAATAATCTTACTTTCAGGGAAATCAAAATCAATAGAACCACGTTTTTTTCTCTTAGCGCGCAGAATTGATGCTAACTCATTCATCAATTCAAACATTGGAACCAGTTCTTTGTACTCTTCCATTTCAGCCTCATCGTGATCAACAAGAATTTTCTTCACACTTGTATAAGTCATTCTTCTATCTACATTGATCAGGGTTTCTGCGATCTTATGGCCAACAACAGTTCCCTTTTCATCAATATCCATGATACAGCTCAGTGCCAGTCTGTCCGTACCCTGATTCAGAGAACAGATACCATTGGATAATTTGTGTGGAATCATAGGAATTACCCTGTCAACCAAATATACAGACGTACCTCTCTTCAGAGCCTCTTTATCCAGTGGACTTCCCTCTGTAACATAATGGCTGACATCTGCAATATGGACTCCAAGACGATATAAATCTCCTTCTTTTGTCACTGTAATTGCATCATCGAGATCTTTTGCATCTTCGCCATCAATCGTCACTGTCTGAAGCTGACGCAGATCCAGTCTGCCAGCTTTATCTTTTTCATCAACCTCATCCGGAATCTGATCCAGAGATTTCATGACCTCTTCTGGAAATTCCAGGGGAAGGTCAAACGATTTGATGACAGACATAATATCTGTTCCCGGATCATTGATGTGACCGATGATCTCTGTGATAGCACCTTCTGGATTCTTTCCACCCTTACCATATTTTGTGATCTTCACAACGACCTTATGTCCATTAACTGCTCCATTCGTTCTTTCCTGTGGAATAAATACATCATATGCAATCTTTCCATTATCCGGTACTACAAAACCAAAAGTCTTATTTTTCTGAAATGTGCCGACCAGTTCCTTGATCTGATGGTCCAGTATTTCAATTACTTTACCTTCACAACGCTTGCCATTCTCTGCTTTCGTTGTAATTACCACTCTGACTGTATCCATGTGAAATGCATCCATGGTATCTTTTCCTGGAATAAAAATATCTTCTTCCATATCTTCAACTTCAACAAAGCCAAACCCTCTTCGATTGCTGATAAATGTACCAACAATTGCTGTATTTTCAGGTTTTCCGTATTTTCCTTTTTTCGAAATACCGATCTTACCATCCGCAACAAGTGCATCCAAGACTTTCTTTAATTCTGCCCTGTCACTCTTTGGAACCTGTAACAATATAGCCAGTTCTTTTATCTTCATAGGAGAATAATGCTCATCAAATATTAATTCTGTCAGCATTTTCTTTCTATTTTCAAATATTTCATCTTTCATTCAGTTATCTCCATTTCCTATGGCTGTACAAATTCATGCAGATGTACTTTGCAAAGCGTCTGACAGCTCTCTTTATCTTATAAATCCAAAATAGTTTGAATACCTATACTTATTCATATTCTAACACAATCTATATAAATTAACTATTCTTTTATGCAAATTATGACAAAAAGAAAACACCCTTTCTTTAAGAAAGAGTGTTTCCTTGATTAGAAATTAATATTCAAAACTGTGGCAAGTACAAGAAAGCCTATAGCAAGTAATCTCGTTATTTTTACAAGCTTGCCCTCAACAGAACGTCCTTTAATCTTTCCCCAGTAAGTATCTGCAGCACCACTAATTGATCCCGAAAGACCTGGTGTTTTACTTTCCTGCATAAGAACGATAATTGTTAAGACAACGCATACAATAATAAATATTCCAATTAGAATTACTCTGATAATATCAGCAACTGACACTTTGTACACCTCCTACAATCACATAGCATAAATTGTAACATACTATGTTTTATTAATCAAACTATTTTTTTATCAGAAGTGACTTACCTGTCATTTCTGCAGGCTGTTTCATGCCCATAATCTCAAGTAATGTTGGTGCAATATCAGCGAGGCAGCCATTTTCACGTAATGTATAGCTGTCATCATAATTAACAAGAATAAATGGAACTGGATTTGTTGTATGTGCTGTAAAGCTTCCACCTGTTGTATAATCAATCAGCTGTTCTGCATTACCATGATCTGCACAGATAAACATTGTTCCATCAACCTTTTTAACTGCTTCTACTGCTCTTTCTACACAGTGATCAACTGTCTCAACTGCTTTGATTGCAGCATCCATAATACCTGTATGACCAACCATATCTGGATTTGCAAAGTTGATAATGATCACATCGTATTTATCTGATTCGATAGCATCGACCAGTTTATCACAAACAGAATTTGCACTCATTTCAGGCTGTAAATCATATGTTGCAACCTTAGGTGATTTTACAAGAATTCTGTCTTCGCCTTCATTTGGCTCTTCCACGCCACCATTAAAGAAAAATGTAACGTGTGCGTATTTTTCAGTTTCAGCGATTCTTGCCTGTGTTTTACCATTCTGTGCAAGATATTCGCCTAATGTATTGCTAATTGGGACTTTCTTGAATGCAACAATTTTATTAGGAATTGTGACATCATATTCTGTAAAGCATACATAAGTAACTTTCTTTCTGTCTCCTCTTTCAAATCCTGTAAATTCATCATCGCAGAAACATCTTGTGATTTCTCTTGCTCTATCAGGTCTGAAGTTAAAACAGATAATAGAATCATTGTCTTTGATCGTTGCTACAGGCTTACCATCTTTTACAACAACTGTAGGAACAACAAATTCATCCAGTTTTTCATCTGCATATGATTTTTCAATTGCATCTAATCCGCTTTCAGCCTTGTTTCCTTCACCATTTGCCATAGCATTGTATGCAGCCTGCACTCTGTCCCATCTGTTATCTCTATCCATTACATAGTAACGACCCATAACAGAAGCAACTTCACCAACACCAAGTTCATTCATTTTATCAACAAGCTGTTTCATAAAACCTTGACCGGCATTTGGAGCTGTATCACGACCATCAAGGAATGCATGTACGTAAACATTCTGAAGTCCTTCTTTTTTTGCAAGCTCTAACAGTGCAAATAAATGTGTCAGATGACTGTGAACACCACCATCTGATAACAGACCATAAAGGTGAAGATCTGAATGATTCTTTTTGCAATTTTCAATTGCTGCAAGGAATGCTTCATTCTTAAAGAAATCCCCATCAGCAATTTCTTTTGTAATTCTTGTTAATTCCTGATAAACAATACGTCCAGCACCCATGTTAAGATGTCCAACTTCTGAGTTACCCATCTGTCCTTCTGGAAGACCAACCTGAAGTCCACTGGCATATCCTTTTACATAAGGGCACTCCTTCATCAGTTTATCCATTACAGGAGTCTGTGCATTTGCAACAGCATTTCCCTCTTTTTTATCATTTAAACCATATCCATCAAGGATCATTAAAACTGTAGGTTTCTTACTCATCATTAATACCTGTACCTTTCTGCTATTTCAATAGTAAACGTCGGCACTGCCAGTTTCTGATAGCAGAATTTCCATCAAAGAAAACTCATTCAATAGAATGCAAAGTAAACTGAGTCCAGATACAGTCTTAATAATCTGCCAGATCCATTTAAACAAAGATCTATACGAATATGACTATACCCTTTTATAGTTTACAATATCTGCAAATTCTGTCTTCAGACTGGCACCGCCAATAAGACCACCATCAATATTATCACTGGCAAAAAGTTCTGCAGCATTTCCTGCATTGACACTTCCACCATATAATATGCGGATCTGATCTGCAATTTCTTTATTATAAATTTCTGATATACATCTACGAATAGCTTCACATACTTTTTCAGCCTGTTCACAGGTTGCTACGCGTCCTGTTCCAATCGCCCAGATTGGCTCATAAGCAACAATCGTCTTGACTGCATCTTCAGGACTGATATCTTTATATGCTTCTGTGATCTGTTCTTTAATGAATGCAATTGTAATTCCCTGTTCTCTCTGCTGTAGTGTTTCCCCACAACATACGATTGGAATCATATTGTATTCCAGAACCTTTCGCATCTTTTTGTTCACGATCTCATTCGTTTCGTGAAAGTACTGTCTTCTCTCTGAATGACCTACTATCACGTACTTAACATCTGCATCTACAAGCATTTCTGCTGATATTTCACCGGTGTATGCGCCTCGATCTTCATAAAACATATTCTGGGCACCAACCGCAATATCAGAACCTTTCACAAGTTCTGCTGTACTTAATATTGAAATTGATGGTACGCAGAATATTACATCAACATCTTTGTTCTCCACTAAAGGCTTTAATTCACTCACCAGTTTTATAGCCTCGCTTGGAGTTTTGTTCATTTTCCAGTTACCAGCAACTATCTTCTTACGCATTAAAAAATACTCCTCCACTGCACGTTAAAATATTTTATTAAAACGTTATTGGTAAGTATCCGGTAATAACCAGGTAAACTACTTCGCTGCGTGGATTGTATGCAATATGCATTGTTAAAATAAAAAAACTTCATGAAAAACTCATGACAATCTGTTCGCTTCTGTAAATCGTATTTTAGTTATCTACTGAATAATTACTAATCGTTTCTACCATTCAGATACATTATTTTTATGTACCAGAACTTCATTTCACGACGATTATAGCATAATTATTCAGTAGTTTCTACAAATTGATGAAATTTATTAGTAATTATTCCAAAAAAAACAATATTCCGAGCTTGTATTGTTAAAAATTATACAAACTCAGAATAATATTTTTGTTAATTATTTATCATTAGCTGCAGCAACACCTGGTAATTCTTTTCCTTCAAGGAATTCAAGTGAAGCTCCACCACCTGTAGAAATATGTGTCATTTTATCACCAAATCCAAGGTTGTTTACAGCTGATGCTGAGTCACCACCACCGATGATTGTTGTTGCATCGATGCTTGCTAATTCTTCAGCTACTGCAATTGTACCTGCAGCAAAGTTAGGGAATTCAAATACACCCATAGGTCCGTTCCATACAACTGTCTTAGCATCTTTTAATGCATCTTTGTAAAGATCACGAGTTTTTGGTCCAATATCAAGACCCATTTCGTCATCTTCCATTGTACCAGCTGGAACAATTCTGCTTGGTGCTTCATTAGCGAATTCTTTGGCTACAACTGTATCAACAGGAATTAATAACTTAACGCCCTTTTCCTGCGCTTTCTGTAACATTTCTTTTGCATAATCAAGGTAATCATCTTCTACAAGAGATTTACCGATCTTTCCGCCTTTTGCTTTCTGGAAAGTATATGACATACCACCACCAATAATTAAAGTATCAACTTTATCAAGAAGATTGTTGATAACAGAAATCTTTGATGAAACCTTTGAACCACCGAGAATAGCAACGAATGGTCTTACTGGGTTATTAACTGCATTTCCGAGGAAATCAATTTCTTTCTGCATTAAGTAACCTACAACAGCTGTATCAACGAACTGTGTAACACCTACATTAGAGCAGTGTGCTCTGTGAGCAGTACCAAATGCATCATTAACAAATACATCACAGATAGATGCAAGATCTTTACTGAATGCTTCGCCGTTCTTTGTTTCTTCAGCTCTGAAACGTGTATTTTCAAGTAATACAACATCTCCATCTTTCATTGCTTCAATAGCAGCTTTTGCATTTGCACCAACTACTTCATCATCTGCAGCAAATTTAACTTCCTGGCCTAACAGTTCAGCAAGTCTTTTTGCAACAGGGGCAAGTGAAAATTCAGGACTTGGTCCATTTTTAGGTTTTCCAAGATGTGAGCAGAGAATTACTTTTCCACCATCTGCAATTAATTTTTTGATTGTTGGGAGAGCTGCCACGAGACGATTTTCATCTGTGATCTTTCCGTCTATTAAAGGTACATTAAAATCGCATCTTACGAGTACTCTTTTTCCTTTTACATTGATGTCATCAACTGATTTCTTATTAAGCATAAACTTTCCTCCATAACTTCTATATAATATAAACTTACTATTTTTGTATTAGCTGTGTAGCAATCGATTTGGAAAAAGTTCTGTAATTCCTGTGAGCAGGCAGGATTTCAGGCTTTTTCCTCTGATTGTTCCTAAATCCATACATAAATGTTTGATAAAAATAGAGGCCCGGCCCTCATAGTCTAACCTACAAGACCGGACCCTCTATTAAAATATTAGGATCATTTTAGAAACGAATTAAGCTAATTCTGAGAAGTACTTAATTGTTCTAACCATCTGGCTTGTGTATGAATTTTCATTATCATACCATGAAACAACCTGAACCTGTGTATCACCATTCTCTAATGGAGAAACCATTGTCTGAGTTGCATCAAATAATGAACCGAATCTCATACCAACGATATCGCTAGAAACGATTTCATCTGTATTATATCCGAATGATTCTGTCTTAGCAGCTTCCATAGCTTTGTTGATATCATCAACTGATACAGAACCTTTAACAACAGCTGTAAGAATTGTTGTTGAACCTGTAGGAGTTGGAACTCTCTGTGCAGAACCGATTAATTTACCCATTAATTCAGGGATAACAAGACCGATTGCTTTTGCAGCACCTGTTGAGTTAGGTACGATGTTGATTGCAGCTGCTCTAGATCTTCTTAAATCACCTTTTCTCTGTGGTCCATCAAGAGTCATCTGATCACCTGTGTAAGCATGAATTGTTGTCATGATACCAGACTGGATTGGTGCTAATTTGTTAAGAGCATCAGCCATAGGTGCTAAACAGTTTGTTGTACAAGATGCAGCTGAAATAACTGTATCTGATGGTTTTAATGTATTATGGTTTACATTGTAAACGATTGTTGGAAGGTCATTACCAGCTGGAGCTGAAATAACAACTTTTCTAGCGCCTGCTTTGATATGTGCAGAAGCTTTTTCTTTTGATGTATAGAACCCTGTGCATTCAAGAACAACATCAACTTTTAAATCTCCCCAAGGAAGTTTAGAAGCATCTGCTTCAGCATAGATTTTGATTGTTTTACCATCAACTGTGATTGAATCTTCACCAGCTGAAACTGTATCAGCTAATGCATATTTTCCCTGTGATGAATCATATTTTAATAAATGTGCTAACATCTTTGGGCTTGTTAAATCGTTAATTGCTACTACTTCATATCCTTCTGCTCCGAACATCTGTCTGAAAGCAAGACGTCCGATACGGCCAAAACCGTTAATTGCTACTTTTACTGACATAATTATAATTCCTCCTAATAAAAAATAGTAAAAAGATTGTTAATTAAAAATCAACCTTTACATATTTTACCTAATTTACACCAAAAATTCAAGCTTTATTTTGCAATATGTCCATTTTTGATAAATCAGTAACAATTTCTTCATATATTTTGAATAAATTGTGCACATTTTCGAATTGTATACTGTATATTGTTAATAATATCCTTTTCGTTGGTGATACGCTCTAATTATTTGTACCAAAATTTGAACAAAACATCAGTTTACTAAAGTTCATCCTTTACACAACCAGCGATATTGTTGGCATGATCAGACACTCTTTCCAGATTTGACAGAATATCGAGGAATACAACTCCGTTATTTGTCTGGCAAAGACCCTGTGACAGTCTTTCAATATGTTTATCCCTAAGTTCTTCTTCCAGTGAATCTACCATATCTTCAAGCTGGATAACCTTTCTGACCGGTTCCATGCTTCCTGTCTTACGTGCGGCAATCGCAGCTTCAAAACAGTTATTTACAATGTTACAGATATCACTGAGCTCACTGATTCCTTCTGGAGAAAATGTAATATTATGTTCCTGCTTGTAACTTGCGAGTTCTGCAAGATTTTCTGCATGATCAGAAACTCTTTCAATATCAATGATCGCATGGAACAGATTATTTACTGTCAAATGCTGCTTTTCAGTCAGAGACAGATTGTTTACCTTGACCAAATACTCCGTCAGATATTTTTCCATCAGATCGACTTTCTTTTCATTTTCCATAACGACATCAATCAGTTCAGTCTTATTATTAACAACTGCATCAACTGCATTTTTGAGATTATCAAGTGCCATTTCACCCATGTTCACAACTTCTTTCAGTCCTGTTTCCACTGCGAAAGATGGTGTTTCAAGGATTCTGCTGTCAAGATGTCTAAGTGACTCTTCTGCAAAGTCATTTTTCTCTTCGATAGTCTGTGTATCAGCCTTATCTTTAATGATCATTCCAGATACCTTAACAAAGACATTCGCAAATGGGAACATCACTGCTGTACAAGTAAGGTTGAAGAATGTATGGAAGATAGAAATTTCCACACTTGAGATATTATGTGCAGCCAACACTGGATTTATCAAAAATACAAAAAATCCGATGCTGCCAAAGATCAAAGCGCCGACAATATTGAACATCAGATGGATAGATGCTGCTCTCTTTGCAGTTTTATTGGCACCAATACTGGAAATCAGTGCAGTCACACAAGAACCTATATTTTGTCCAAGTGTAATATAAATAGCTGCATTCGTAGTAACTACACCATTTGCTGCAAGTGTCTGTAAAATTCCGACTGATGCAGAGGAACTCTGTAAAAGTGCGGTAACAATAATACCGACCAACATGCCCAGGAGTGGATTACTTCCGAAGAGACGGAAAGCATCTGCAAAAATAGGTGCATTCGTATAGCCTGATACTGAGCTTGACATAAAATCAAGACCCATGAACAGAAGGCCGATACCAACGATGATCTCGCCTGCTGTTTTCTTGCCCTGTTTCTTACTGAACAGAACAATAAATGCGCCTATACCAATTAAAAGAGGTGCATAAAAAGATGGTTTTAATACTGTTGCTGCATCACCGATCTGTCCCATAGACACGATCCATGCTGTAATTGTCGTACCGATGTTGGCACCCATAATTACACCGACCGCCTGTGACAGACTAAGAATTCCTGCATTTACAAAGCCGACAACCATTACCGTTGTAGCTCCACTGCTCTGAATAATCATGGTAATCAGTGCACCAACACCAACCGCAAGAAGCCTGTTGCTTGTAAGAAGACCAAGCAGCTTCTGCATTTTACCACCAGCAGATTTCTGCATACCGTCGGCCATGATGTTCATACCATAAAGGAACATTCCGATACCACCGGCAAACATAAACAAATTGCTTACATCACTTAAATTCATTTCTTTTCCTCACGTATTCTCATATCTTTTACTAATTTATTACTAATTATTTACACGTTTTTTATCATAACAATTATTCTTTCATAATTCAAGTGAATACTTCGTGAATCATACCGCTTTGTACAGTTTGACTATAAATGTATTATAATTTATACTAAAAGACATAAGAATCAATAGCAGGACTTTATTTTCCTGTTATTTATGGCTCTTCGTGTATAGTTGTGGGTCAAATTTTCTGAAAGCTTAGTGTTTATG
>CAJMQE010000053.1 GCA_905215405.1 uncultured bacterium | reverse complement strand
GATTGTAAATTTATAAATTTGAGGTGGAGTTAGCCACAACTATACACGAAGCCTCACATTTTTCCACATTTTCCCTCTAATTTCGCTACTTATGCTTGTCTTTCTGCCATGTGATACTGGTATTTAAGTTCTTTTTTGAAAGACAACTATCTGTTTCTTTCTTAACACCGGTAGTTTTTCTCTAAATGCATTTCATGCTGTTATGACCGAAAATATGCCCACATGCATTTGTTATACAAGATTTGCAAGTGTACACTCCACATCATTTTTCATACTGACAACTATAATCTTTTCATAATCCGTGAGTTCAAATGTCTTTAACTTCTCGAGAATTTCCAGTGCTTTCTGAAATTCCTTCATCTCTACGTATAAAACAGAGAGATTGATACCTGTTGTCACCTTCATATTCGAATTTTCAACCAGTTCCTGTGCAAATGCCTTTTCCCCACAGGATACCGCAAGCTCGTTCTGTTTTGTGATAATGTATAGATTAAATAGACCACATTTATAATCCAGCCTGTCTGAAATCCGAACTAGTTCTTCATAATCTTTTGCCGCATCTGAATAGCACATGAACTGGAAGAAATACTGGGAACGCATCATCAGATTTTCTTCATTTTTATCCAGTTCTATTGCAGTATTGACCAGACGCAATGCTCTTTTCCAATCATTTGTAACTGCTGGATCCTTTGCAATAGCAAGGAAACGTTCTGCCAGTTCTGCCGGCTGTAACTGCTCAGCTGTTGCAACTGCCTGCATCCGTTCCTCCTGTGTCAGTGTGCCATACAGATCTTCCTGTGAAAATGCCACCTGATCAAATGTCTTTGTCTTTCTGCAGTTTTCTATATATTTTGCTGCGATCGGGCGTAATTCTTGTGCTGCTCCCTGTAATACGCAATCTCTGTCTGCAGGCTTTAACAGATAACAATCCTTAGCCTCTGCCGAAAAGAAATAAGAAAATACCCTGCCATCAAACGCACTATTATCCAGTTCCTGCTTGTAGCGATAAATAGTAGCATTTTCATACCAACCAATTATTCTACTGTCTTCCTGCTCATCTGCGCCTACCCATACCACAGTGTATCCACTGAGTTCCTGTGTTTTCTCATCAACTCCCTGCACCTGTGACTCCAGATGCAGTTCATCTCCTCCATTTTTTACATGTCCATAACATCTATGGTTGTAATCCATAAAATTCGAGGATTCGCCTGCTTCCTGTCCATCATAATTCTCCTGATATGTCAGCGTGCAAAATACGATTTTATCCTGATCAATTACCTGATTTGTGTTTTTCATCATTTCACCTGTTTCTCTTTCCTAATCTTTTTTCCTAATTTTTCCTAATCTTTTTAATTTAATTTTGCAAATTTAATTATCTTAATTTTATTATCTTAATTGTATTTTTTTATTGTATTTTTTAATTGTATTTTAAATAGTATTTATTTAATTTTAAACTCTAAATTTACTTTCTAATATCATTTAACAATCTAATTTTAATCTAAATTTAGATCCTAATATAATTTAATATTCTAATATTACGTTCTGAAATTCCTTTTCGTATTCTAATTCTACTTCTTATAGCACTTTTCTAATATTCAGATTGTACGTTCCTATTTTGCCTTCTTACTAACCTTGCACTTAAATTTGCTAAATTGCTAGATACCATTGCAATGTTTCTTTCCCATTTAGACAGATCAGTTTGAATCCAATTTTAGAATATCTCTATTTTTCTTCCTGTTTTGCCCAAAGGTAACAGTATGCCTGTGTTCTTGCTGCAAAACGCTCTGTTTTTAAAAGTTCTCTGACTTCTTGCCTTGTATACCAGCCAGCTTCAATCTCCTCGAGTGTCGATGTACTTGGTGCAAAGTTACCTCCTGCCGTTCCAATTACTACTACATTTGTTTCATTGCTAAATCCAATGGCACTGTAACTATCGTACAAAGTATCTCTGATTTGCAACAGATCCAGCCCCGTCTCTTCCTTGAGTTCCCTTTTTGCACTGACTTCCGGCATTTCTCCCTCGTCTACCAGCCCTGCCGGGAAGTTATAAATGCATGCACCAACAGCCATACGGAACTCTCTGTTCAGTAATATTTTTTCGTTCTGCTCATCATGCATAATTATTACAACACCGTCCACTCTAGGATTCTGTAACTCTCCTTGTGTATGAAGATCATGATTTCTACTGATCATTTCGTATACCTTTTTCTTCTGATCTTCGGTCGTATATGTAATGTCATACCGTGTAATGAACTTACCCGGACAAACCTTTTCTATCTTTTCGAATTTCATTTCTAATGCCTCCCAATTAAAAATACTTGTTATATCCACTGTATACATGCACAGTTTATTTATTGCTATCACCATTGCTATGATTACTTTTCTATAACTCTTATATTTATCAGACAGGGCTATTTCCTGTTTAATGATGATAATTTTCCATTCTTTTTGTATACTCATCCAGCTTTGCCTTGTACTTTTCATATGTTCTGCCTTTGACTTCACCTGAATCATACAACTGCTGTAACAGTATTGCAGTATCTTTGCGTGCCTGAATTGCCAGATCCTTATAATTATTTTCCAGATTAATCTGCAATTCATGAAAAGAATCTTCCAGTTGTCTTTTAACTGCTCTGGATACCATGTCATCACTTCCTTACCTCATCCATTTTACCGAATCTGCCTGTAAAAAGCAATCTTTCCTCAGTTCCAGATTGCAGAACCTGTCTCCTCCGTAAACGTGGCAAATATAAAAGAAACCCAGCGGACTTCAAAGACCGCCGGGTAAAAATTTTTCTATCTATGATTGTGCTCTGCTCCTCTTAGAAAAGTTGCTGATAAATCGTTTTGATTCTTTCCTGTGTAAATGGTACATAGTTGTTCGTCAGCAGTCGCTGCTGATTTTCAAATACAGATGCAGCGAAAGAATCAATTTCTTCTTGTTTCATTCCATATTCATGCAAAGCTTTCTTTGGAAGAATATGATCCAGCAGTGCTTCTATTTCCTCATAGACCATTTCAGGACTACACCCTAGGATATCTGCCAGTTCTGCATTCAGGCTTTTGATCTTACCATTTGGTTCCATCTCCTGATAAGTCCTGTATACCCCTGTAAACATTGCATAATTGGCTTCCCCATGTGGTACATGATAGCCGGCACCGAGCGGATAGCTCATCGCGTGCACCGCACCACAACCAGCATTTCCAAATGCAATTCCTGCAAACGTACTTGCCATCAGCATTTCCTGTAATCTTGACATTCTTGCTTCTTCACCATCTTTTGCGATCAGCTGGTATGTTTCCAAAATCATCCGCATCGCTTTTCTCGAGAACATCTCTGTAAACGGACTGGCTTTCGGAGAAGTAAAGGACTCAATCGAGTGAATCAATGCATCGATGGAACTTGTCGCAAAGAATCGAAATGGCAGGCCTTCCAGTAATTCTGGAATCAGAACAGCATCATCTGCAAATAGCTGTTTTACTGCCAGTCCCATTTTTGTATTCTTTTTTGTCAGTTCCAAAATTGCAATATTGGTCACTTCACTGCCTGTGCCACATGTCGTCGGCACAAGCACAAGTTTCTTTTCCCGCACCAACTCGATTTTTCCAGCATAAAGTTCGTCCACTGGTGATACCTGCTTCAAGGAAAATAGTTTTGCAACATCCAGAATCGTTCCGCCTCCAACTGCAATCACACGATCGTAGACAATCCCCTGTATTTCCTCACAGATTCCTTCCACCATCAGATCGGTCGGTTCTCCCGTACCATATTTTCTAGGATTCACAATAATTGCACCATTCGTCAGGCCTTTAAAATAGCGCTCATAGGTTCCGTTACTGACAAATAACAGATCTCCTTTTCCAATTGAGAACTGCGTGCAAAATTCTTTTACTGTATCCAGCTGGGTTATCGCTGGCTCAAGACTGAATTGTTTCATAAATCTCCTCCTGTTCCTGATAATTTGACTATGTCTGTGTCAATTACCACTTCTTTTATATCTTTCGTTACTACTTCTCTTATAGCTTCCAATACTACTTCTCATATTTCTTTTATTACTACTTCTCTTATTTCTTCCAATACTACTTCTTTTATTTCTTTGATTACTACTTCTGATAGAGCTATACTATTCGCTAACATTCTCTTTCTTTCTTTTATAAAGCAGCTCTATTATAAATGCTATTGCCGCTAATATATATAATATGCCAAAAAGTATATTTCCATCTGAAAATCTAATAATAGACAAACCGATACACATTATTAATATCGGTATTGTAAAACTCTTATTTGCTTTATTCTTTTTCGTCATCTTGCTCCTTAATCAAATCAATAAATTCCTCTGTCACCTGCTTTTGTTACCGTATTCCTAATCTAAGCTTAATTGTATCACGTTTTCTTTCCTATGGATGCATATATTTTTTATCTCTTTCTATCAAAATATAAATATACTACGATTTTTCTTTGCAATATAAAATGACCTCCTTGTAACAGATTTCATTTTTTGATGATCATCTGTCTTATAGAGGTCATTTATTTAATCGAATGGATTTTTAAATTTTACAAATACTTTTTAAGATCCACCATGAATTTTTCTTCGACTGCTACCAGTCGTCTAGCAAGTTTTTTACTGTCCTGCGATGCTTTCTCGTACTTATTGATATATTCGCACAAAGACTGAATACCCATATTACAGCCATCCATCATAATTTTTGCGATCTGATGGTTATCATCTTCAATCGTCATTTTCACTTCTGTACTGAGCCAGGAAAATACTTTTGCCATAGCTGGTGGGTCTTTCTCCTCTTCATTGATACGATTCAGCAGTTCGTGGCATTCATCCCCTATCGCTATATGTTCTCTGTTACAAAGTGTGATCAACTGTTCCAGCTGGGAGTCATGCACATATTGTAAGACCTGCTCCATACTGCTTGTTGCTGATTTACATCCTGAATTGACCGACTGCAATAATTCTTTTGTCTCACTCAGATCCCCGTCACAGTCGCATTTTTCACCATCCTGACAACCACACTGCTCTTCCGATTCATTGTTACATCCACAACCATCGTCACTATTATTTTCACAGCCACATCCGCACGCTTCTTCTTTTTCATCTTGCTCCATTATAATACCTCCATTTCCGCTTAAATATGCTTGGAAATAGTATTTGCGGATTTAATTTTTTTATTCTTTGACTACATATGCAAAAAAAGTAGGGGCACTTGCTCCCCTGCTTTTTAGCTGTTATTTTTTCTGACTCTCTATTTCTGTCGGTGTAACTGCAGAATCGATCAGTCTGATCAACTCTAATGTACTACGAAAAGGCACTTTCTCCTTCTTCTCGACCCATGTCAGATTTCCCTGCCAGGATTGATTTTTCGTATCTTTGATTTCAACAATAAATGAACTTTGCCGTTTGTTACCGTTATTCATGTATCCTCATACCTTTCCTGCCTTCGAACACAAAATGTGATATTTATTCGGCCTGAGCTGCTGCTTCTGTTGTAGTTGCAGCACCTGTGTATCCCTGAATATTCACATCGCCCCAGCTTGTAATAGCGCCATTTGCATCCTTTACGATTGTCTGGTCAAAATTATCTGCCTGAATCAGTTCAGCTGTAACATTCATTGAAAATGTCTTTTCAGCCATATCATTTCCCCATGTTGCAGGAATCTTTACACCATTAAAGAAATTAACGCTTTCAGATTTTGTCATTGAGAACTGATAATAATAATATCCATCGCTTCCTTTAACCCAGTTGTCATTGAGTTCGATTCCAGCTTCAAGATCAGCTGCTTCACTGGTTGAGAGACCTTCATAATCGATCTTTACACGGCAAAATGCATCTTCTGATTTACTGTCCAGTGTGACCGTAGGATCTTTTGCAATTTCATCACCAGGTTTTACATTTGTATACGTAAGACCAGTTGAGCCATCATCACGAGTTGTTTCATTTGTCTCTGTCAGAGTACCCTGTACTTTGCCAAGTGTGATCACATTGCTTCTTGAATCTTTATCTGTAAAATAAGCAAGTGTTCCACCGATTGCAACTGCTCCAAGAACTACTACAGTTGCAAGACTTGCGATTAATTTTTTCTTCTTAGTCATGTCTTATTTCTCCTTTAATATGAACGAGTTCTGTCTAGTTGAACTGAACTGCTGTCTTTGTATTAACTAATTTAACAAGTTCTGTTGTTGCTGTTGCAAGATCCATGTTATCTTCCTGAATAGCAAATCCTGTTACATCTACGCGGAATGTAGGAAGTGTTCCGGCATCTACTGTATTGCCATCAGCATCCACATATTTTACTGTTGGGTCAAAAGTTTCTGTTGTTACATTAACAGGTTCTGCACTCTTATTACCCTCAGCATCTACTGTATATACGCTTGTTGTCTTTGCTTTCTGGTTCCATTCCTCTGTAATACCAGCATTTACTTTCATACCATCGAAAAGTGCACCAGTTGATTCTCCACCTGCGATTGCTGTCTGATATACCCAAATTTCACTACCATCAGCATTTGTTGATACTTTAGTCCAGTTTGCATTATAAGTATCCAGTGCAGAATCCGTACCTGTATAAACCTGTGCATATTTCTTGAAAGTATCATAAGCTGTCATCTGATCGTCTGATCCAACATAATCAACTTTAACTGCTACATAGATCTTCTGGTCAGTGCTGCTGTCATTGACCATTACAGGGTTCTTCTTGATTACTTTACCTGGTGTATAATCAGAACCTGATTCTTCTGTCCAGTCAGTTTCTGTTAATTCTGTTGTAATATTTTTGCTGGATGTAAATACATTCTTCTTAGTCTCTGTAACTGCCTGCAGATATGCAAGTGTTCCGCCTACTGCGAGTGCTGCTGTCAGTGTCATTGCTGCGATTGTTGCGCCAATTCTTTTCTTCTTTGTCATTGTGATTACTCCTCCATAGATAAATTAATTATTTGTAATAAATTTGTATAATAATGTATTAACATTAGTAGACTCTACATTTTCTGACTGGATTGCATAGGCAGTAACACGGATTGAAAAATCCGGTAATCTTCCATCTGAACCTGTCGTCAGATCCCCACTTAACGGAATCTGTGTAAACAACTCTGAACTGATCTGTCCTGGAGCCAGCTTGCTGTCATATCGGTAACTGTCATATAACTCACCATTTGTTTTCTCCAGTTTCGTCCAGTTGTCCGTATCAAATGTGATGCCATCTTCAATTAGATAATTCTGCCGAAAAGCATCATAGGAAATTTCTTCACCCTGGCTGTTAAAATACTGCACTTTGAGGGCCACATATGTGGAAACTCCTTTTGTTGTATCTCCAGTGTTCTTAACCTGTGGATTCTTACGAATACTTTCTCCTGGTACATAGGAATGTGCCTGCGTGAATCCCAGCGAACCTGTATCTCCTGTATAGGAAGGATTGATCCCCTCCCCGTTCTGTGACTGCGCATCTTCAAATGTATAGCCGTCCCAGCCTGGTTCTCTTAACATAATATGAATGTCTTTATCCGACTGAAATGTATTTTTCTTCGTTTCGGTTACCCTCTGCAAATAAGCGAGTGTACCTAAAACGCCTGTCATCGTACATGCAAGTAATAAAACTGCAACCAGAATCATGTGACGTTTCTTCTTCATACTGAACCTCTTTTACTGCTTTGTAATAAGTTAATAAATAACTTTATAATGGCATTATGCACTCCAGTAGTCACACTTCGGTCACACACGCCTATTTTCCTTACACGGTGAGATTTCTTATAGATTTTTGAAAATGTCTTCTTGCGCTTTTGAATTTTTTCTCTTCCACTTTCGAATAGTTCTTTTGCACTTTTGAAGATTTCTTTCACACTTTCAAAAACTTCTTTCACACTTTTAAAGACTTCTTTTACTCTTTTAAAGACTTCTTTTGCTCTTTTAAAGATTTCTATGGGCATTTCCAGATTTCATAATTTTTGCTTTTCTTGTACAGATTTGGGAGTCTCCCAGTCATGATGAAAGATTTTAAAAGCAAAAAAAGAAAATGCCAGCATATGGCGGGGAGCTGCCGGGTACAGCTAAACCACATGTTGACACTTTCGACGTTTGAAGAAAATCTATTCCAGTTTTCACGGGAATACTAATTTAAATTCTGTAGACCAGTCATCTGATCTCCAGCAAAGCCCCAGGCGGATAAACTACCTGTCTGACGGGCTGCAATTCCTTCTGTGAGTACCTGCAGCTCAAAATGAGCATTTTCTGGTACATCACCTGTATAGGTAACACCTGTGATCAAGTCATCAGTAACTTCATCCGGTGCAATTGCCTTGTTGTAATAATAATAGTTCTCACCATTTACCGTCTGGTATTTCCAGTTTTCAGAACTACCATACGTATATGTGACACTACCATTCATATTGACTGGTACGATCTGCCCTGCATATTCCTGTCCGTCATCATAGACAAATGCTGGAACCAGTCTGACTCTGACATAAGTATCTGTTGTCGGATACTCTTGTGAGTCTATATTTTTGACTGCCACGGTCTTTTCTGTCATCTGACCACTGACAATTCTGGTATATCCATCGTGATTGTTGTTTCCATTTTCATAGATCGTTCCATCTTCCAGAACTCCAACATTTACGACAGCACCTTCAAAATAATTCACAGCAGCCTCCGTCTTCCTGTTAAGAAGAGCCATGGTCACACCTGCGACACAAAGTACAGAAACAAGTGCTGCTGCGACTGCGATTTTTCCTTTTTTACTGAGCTTTTTCACATTTAGTCTGCTCATTAACTTTTTCATTTACTTCCTCCCCTGCATGTTCCTCTTTTCCAATCAGATCTGGAACAAATGTCAGTACAAGTACTGCAAGGATTGCCATAATTAATGCGATCATACCTGCTTTAGTTGATACGAACGCTGCAATATATCCAAGGTACGGAATACTGAACAGGACTTTTCCAACCACGTTGGAATATGCTACACTACCGCCATCCACAACTTCATTGGCATCGCCCTTGGTATTAAATGTCTGTGCTGTATCATCCTTAGCAACAACCCTGTGTGTTACCATGGTGTCACCAGTCAGGCGAAATGTAATTGCATCTCCGACTTCAATTTTGGATGGTTCCGTTTTCTGCACATATACCAGACTTCCGACATGATAAGTCGGTTCCATACTTCCACTCAGTACCTGCAGTGGCTGGATTCCGGCAAGTTTTGGCAGGAACATGATTGCAACAAGTGCAATCAGGACCGCCAATATTGTATTCGTTACGACTTTAAATATCTTTTTCATGATTGTATCTCTCCCACTGAAACTTATTGAAACTAATGTCCCATTCACCCTTGCTGCTGAAGTGATGTTGCAATTCTAACTGATCTGCCTCCACCATCTTCATTTGCTAAAACTATACCAGTAAAAAGTCACAGGATAGTCACACTGGGAAATATTTTACTGTAAGAATCGGTTCACTGCACTTGCAACATCACTGATCCATTTCCAGTCTTTCTTCTTATTATTAATAAATGTTACTTCTGCTGCTTCTCCATCTGCAACTGCAAGATAGGCATCTTTTTGCTCCAGTCCGTAAAACACAGGCTGCTGTGCATCTGTAGCTTCTGCTGTCTTTTCTCCAATGAACAGGTCCACGCCCTGTTCTGTGTTGCGAAGAGAATTATCACTTGTCGATTTGAGCTGGTATTTATCTGACCATCCGCTCTCTTCTGTAACAGTATAATATCCTTTTTTAAGACCAGATATCGTTGCATTGCCCTGAACGATCTTGCCATTGGCATCAAAACTCAATGTCTGGTAATACGTTGCGACCAGTTCCCCTTTGCTGTTATCTTTATTGACACTGTACTGCTCTATTTTAAAGATAAATGTCTGTTCTGCATTGATCTGGCTGATATCCGAATACTGTTCATCAATGATCTTACCAAGATCCAGCTGGCCTTTGACCACTTTGATACTGTATACTGCATAATCTCTGTCTGGATCTGCCTGTGTGTTCATCGCCGTGCCGTCTGCCTTATGGCCTGCTGTATTTGCAGTCGATTTATCAGTCGGTTCGCCTGTTGGATAAGATACCTTCACATAACAGGTCTGATCCTGATCTGCTTTGATCTCAGATGGATCAAGAGGCACACTACATTCACTGTCACTGAACCAGTTGACTGTGAAATCGGATTTCTTTAATTCACTTCCGTCACTTCCAATTGTATATGAGTTCTGTAAGATCTGATCTAATGCACGATCTGCATCTGCTGCCTGATCTCCATAGAAGATTACATCATTGACATCCTGAATCGTTAAATCTGTTTTCACATTTACATCCGGCTGTTCAAAATTTTTCTTCTGTCCATCAACGATCACTGCCGATTCCGGACCATTTGTTGTAATCTTGTTTCCACCAATAAATGCATCTTTTGCCTTTATCAGCAGACTCTCATGCCATCCATTTACAGGATCTGCTGCAAACCCAAGTTTCTGTTGTGTCCATTCCACGTATACGCCGTTGTCATCGCTTCCGACCGTACCGCCTGCATAATTACCAGAAGTAACAACATTTCCATCTGCATCGATCAAATCAAATCTTGCATCGATATAATCTCTTACTGTTACATTATCCAGACTGACATTCAGTGCTGCAAATGCACTATTAAATGCATTGACCAGTCCAGTAGATGAATCAGCTACGAATGCACATCCTTCACTGGCCCACTGCTGCAATCCTTGGCAACCGGCATTGCTCATATCTTTAAAAATTCCCGCTGTATAGAGCTGAATTCCGTTATCCTTAATATCCTGTGCCACTTCATTGACTGAAGAAACAGAAATTCCATCTTTATTTGGCTGTCCGTCGCTGAATAACAGAATGTTCTTGGCATTATCGTTATCCGCTTTATTGACGATTTCCTCTGCCTTCTGCAGTGCGACTTCCTGATTTGTGCTACCATGTAACACGATTCTGTCGAACTGGCTCGAAAGACTAACGCTTCCAATTGTCGCCAGGTCCGTGGAGGATACAACGTCACCTGCAAAGAATACAAAACCAATCTGACTGTCCGGTGAAACAGTCTGCAGATTCTTTACAAAGTTCGTGACTGATGTTTGCAAAGCTTCCAGCTTTGTCTGATCAGCGGTTCCACGAATATAGATTTTCTCATTTGCACTGACTTTTCCATCACTATTTGTTGAAAAGACCTTACTACCATCTGATTTTGACTTAATATATCTCCAGCTTCCATCTGTAGAATAGCCGATTGGCTTATATTCCATTGCTCCACTTTCACTTTCACGCAGCACATAATACTGATATTTCCATGCGCCAACACCAGTACTTCCTCCCGTTGAAAGATTCTGTGAATTTCTGTCTGCTTCTGTCAAATTGCCAAGATAGGTAACGCCACCCGTTGGCTGTGATACGAACCATGGCATACTACCTGAAATATCCAGTGCCATTACCAGATTTACCGGTTTGGAAACTTTCAGATTGTGGGATGCATAAAGATCAATGTTATAAGTTCTCTGATCCCAATCTGCTACTGTTGCCGTTTTATCCTGTAAAAGGTTATCTATTGTTGGAACTTTTGGTGTCTCCGCTGTCTTCGTATTTGCTATCTTCGTAATGACAGCTGATTTATCCACATTTCCTGCCTGATCCATTTTATAAAGACTGACATCCGTTGTCTGTTTTTTCTTATTCACAGTTACGACTGCCTGATATTTCTGATCTGATACCTGATATCCGTCTGGTGCCTGAGACTCTGCGAGTGTATAAGTACCTGCTGCAAGGCCGTCAAATGTCACACTTCCGTTTGTTGCTGATACAGCTGTATAAACTTCGCTCGCATTGGCATCATTTGTCAGTGTAAATTCAGCACCACTAAGTCCTTTTCCACTTTCATCCGTTTTAGTAAAGTTCAGACTTCCTGGCTGTGTTCCTTCAATGGCTGCATTTGGAATCATGAACTTCATACTGCAGTTCGAAGCATTACCACCACGTTCCATATAAAGTACTGTCAGATGATGTACTGTGTCAGAATCTGTATCATTCCTGTCTTCCAGTACTTTTCTGATATCAACTGTATCTGAAACTGCGCTGTGGATACCACCAAGATCCATTACGACTTCTCCATCAAGTAAAACCCAAAGATCATCATCACCCGTAAAGGAATAATTCATTGGTCCAACATAGTTTCCGGTTGTAAATGCAATATCATAACGCATACCAAAATAATAATTATGTGCACTGCCATATCCATCATCATTTGTATTGGATGCTGCATCATCGAGTGGGAAGAAATTGCTTCCGCTGCCAGCTACCCAGTTTCCATCTGGATCCGTTACTCCCTGCAGTTCATAATCAAGACCATTTCTTGCAAATTGCAGATTATAACCATTCAGTACCGTCTTACCCGTTTTACTTTCATTACTGAAGAGGCCTGGTTCATCAAAGTTAAATAATACACTTGTATAATCCTCAGAAAGACCACTGACGATTCCAGTTGTCACTCTGTTTTCGTTATAGGCATCTGCATCCATTCCATACGCATTGTAGGCATTGTAGCTATTCTGCGGATAGTTCTGGGAACTGTACTTTGCATCCGCACCAATGCCAACTCCAAATCTCATATTATTAGCCGCACTATTTGGATCGCTGTAATTTGATGCTGTATTGATACTTTTATCAGGATCTGTGATATGTTCGCCATACCACTGATTACCTGAGCCATGCCATGGTTTTACCAGATAATCATAAAATGTTGTATTACCTGAAACATCCTGCTGATCTGCTCCTGAAACATATGCAATAACTGTTGTATCATGGGTAATGGTAAATTTATTCTTCTTAATTTTACTGTTCCCATAATTTACATCATCCACATATCTGCTGGATTTGAATTTCCATACGCCACTCGTATTCCAGTTAGCTATAATATCTGCAATATTGATTGTCTGAGAACCTGTATATGGAAACTGCAGATCTTCAAAAAGCTGTGTATGATCATCATCTGCATCATCATCACAAATCTTTAAAGTCAATGTCACCTGACCAACTGCTTTATAATTAGCTGTCAGAAATGTTGAAAAATGATTCGTCTGAAACAGTACCGCACCTGCATCATCGACTCTGCTCTGCATTTCCTCTGCTACTGCTGTTTGATCATCTACATGAAAGACCTTGCTATCGCCTCCAAAAGACGTATCTGCCTGCTTAATTGACACTGTAACATTGCCATCTGGCTCGATCTGCGTTCCGTCTTCCATCTGGAAATGAATATCGTAGGCATTTACGCTATCAGCTGTTTCCAGAACATCTTCCTGCTCATCTGCGCCCTCCAGATTGTTGACTGCTGTCTTCATGTTGTCAGTCACTGTAACCGGTGTTACGACCAGCTTTGCGTCTTCTGGAATCACACTTTTATCTGGTGCCGCCACATCCACACTGACGTTGTTATCACTATAGGTAAAGTGTACACTGTCATCTGCCAGACAGGAAACAATGCTGGTACTCATTGAAGACAATACCAGGATACAGCTCAATATCCCTGCGATGCATTTAAAAACTCTTGTTCTCACTTTCATATAAATAACCATGCCTTTCCGTAACCTGCTTTTCAGACGCAGGTACTAATTTCCAAATTATCTCATCTATTCTTAAACTCTGAACATTTTATCTTACTATACTGTGTAATATAACAATCTCAAGTCACACACCGGTCACAAACGCCTATGATTTCGATATATCTGCACAAAAAAATGAGCCGTCCACAATATGGACAGCTCATGCTTTTTAAGATTATTTATTCTGACGTAATGATTCTGTTTCCAGATGTTTTCTGCTCTGCTCGAACAAAATTCTTGTAAACTCCAATTCACTTACGAACGGATAAGCTATATTGCCAGCGACATCATGAACGACGCCCTGCCAGCTGTTATGTTGTCTGGATTCAATTACAACATCAAGTGTCATTACTTTTCCACACTGGGCTGCAATTTCTTCATCCCTATGATATCGAACAGGAGCCCCGCAGTATTCTCCGCTTTTCCTGTCCCTTTCCTCTTCCGGATGAAAACTTCTCATATGTCTGGTCGCCTGCGGCTGACCGATCTGATCCAGAATTCTGTCAATTGCCAGTATCAGTGTGACACCATTTGCAAATGAAATCCGGTCAGGCATAGTTATCCCGCAAATGCTTCCTGCAAGTCTGTTCTCCTGATCATTCATCTCATCGATACAAATTCTGATACTATTTACCGAAAACTGCATTATTTCTCCAATCTTTCTTCAATGGGCTATTCTGTATCGAGTTCTTCAAGACTATACATGATCTTAACCCTTGCTTTATGATCCAGCTGATCAAATCTTCCCAGTATTCGCTCCATAACATGCACTGCATCTTCATATTTACATGCTGGAAGCATAAGTATGAATTGGGCCGCACTGTATCTGGTTATAACGTCTCCGCTACGCAAAGCACCCATCAGAATATTCTGCATCTGCTTTACCCCCAGCTTTACCGTATTGACATAAGCCGGGCTATCCAGTTTCAGATTCAGTTGCGGCGTAACTGTAATCAGGCCGAGATATACCGAGATTCCCAGCCTTTTTGCTCTTCTTACTTCTAATTCATAATTTTTTTTAAAGACACCGTAATCGCAGAAAAATGCACCTTTTCTACCATCTTTCGCACTTGCTAATTCGCTCTTTATGATGCCAATATCCATCTCTGTTGTATGCTGCTGCTTCATAAGGTCATCATAAACGCCCCGTAGACGCTCTGACGGACGGATACCCAGGCTGTCATAGAGAAGATCACTTGTTTTTTTATAGTGCTCAACTGCCATATTCTGCTTATTCTGGCTGACCAATGCCCGGATAAAATAATAATGAAGGTCTTCATCCAGCTCATCGATTGCCAATGCATTATGACATACTTCTTCCATCTCAAAGAATCTTTTTTCTATCTCCAGATTCTTTGCCAGTTCCTTTACCATATTCAGATAAAGAGAATGATAATAGACACTCAGGGACATGACCCAGTATTCATCAATGTACTGGGGTAAAAACTTTTCACGGTAGTAAGAATCCGCTTCCAGTTCATATCCGATCTTTTTCCCGATATCCTTCTCTTCCTCTGCCATTTTACAGTATTTTTCAAATTCTTCGACATCAATTGTCAGCTGAATTTCCTCATTCCACCGATAGTAACCTCTTCCAGTTATAATAAACGGGTAGTCGCCCAGATTCTTTTTTAAAATATTTCTCAGCCGGTACATCAGGTTTTTTAATGCTCCGAGTGGATTATCACATCCTTCATCACCCCAAAGAACATCCGATAGTTCCTGAAGTGACACATTTCCATTCCTGTGCAGGACCATATAAACCAGTAGCTTTGTCACCATATCTGATCTGATGTCTTTCTCTTCTAGTATTTTCTCATCTGAACTGATCTGAAAATTATCGAACAGAATCACGTCCAGCTTTATCAGGCTGTCATTCTGGTTTTTATTCCCCATGCCTTTCCCCTAACTTATATTTACTCTTTCTTCTTGGCCAGATATCTCCTGCTTATAATAAATGCAGCAACTCCGGCTATTATGACAACACCGGATACGACTCCGACATATGTCCATGCTGATACATGCCGTGAAACAGCTGCATTGCTAAGAGGTACTTCTTCATCATCGACCTCCTGCAGGGCATCGTCTCCTGTCAAATTCTGCTGTCCCTGTGGGACTGCTTCATCATCCACTGCCTGTAATGCTCCTCCATTATCGGCTGTATTCCCAGCTTCTGCATCTTCTGCTGCACCATTCCCTGCACCTGCATTCCCTGCATTTGCGGTGTTCGCACCATTTCCTGCTGCCGCATTGCCTGTCGTATTTCCTGCTCCACCGGCATTATTTCCGTTTGCGACACCTGCATTTACAGCGACATTTGCTGCATTTTGTCCAGCACCTACATTACCTGCATTATTACCAGCTGCGTTGCCATTTATAACTGTATATACAAATGTTATTTCTGCTCCATCGCTTCCTGCTTCTGTTGATTTATCTGCAGCATCCGCCTGGTATCCATCGATTGCCACTGCATATGCATGTATTGTTTCACCTTCATTTGCATAGGCAACTTTCTGTGTCGCAAGGGAGTTACCATTATTATCGACATAATTGACACGATATTCAACCGCATTAATTAATTTTGCATATTGTGCAACGTAAACTTCATTTTCTGTAACTTTGTCTGCCAGTTCCGGTGAGAATCCCGTAAACCAGTAGCCACTATCGATTGAATCAGGTTCTATCGCATTGATTCCTGCACCATATTCCAGAGACAGGCTCGCCTTTGTACTACCATTTATGGTTCCATGTGCGCCTGCCCGAAATTCTATTTTATATACAGGAGCTGCACTTACCTCCGTCAGGGACGCATTTGTCATTCCAGCACAGAATGCCAGCGCACTACTGGCAATAAATGCTTTCTTTATCCAGTTGATTACGACCTTTGATCTGTTACCCATATCTGCTCCTTTTCTACTTTTCCTGCTCTGTCCGGTTCTTTTTTCTTCGTCCTGCGATCAATACGCCTGCAAGGACTGCCACTGCAGCTATTGCTATCAACACATAAAGCACGATTCTGGTGGTATCACCTGTCTGCACCGTCAGAAAACTGAGCAGTGAATTTCCATTGTTGTTTCCTGAAAGCCCAGCCGATTGTGATGTTCTGATATTCAGTCTGATCTGCCCTGCCTTATTCATATAAGCATTCTCTAAGGAATCTCCATCCAGCTTTAACTGAATTGTCACACTGGTGCTTTCACCTTTTCCAAGTGTTGCAAGCAATGTATCATCTTTTAAATATTCCAGTCCGGTATTGCTTTTTGTCAGCTCTTTATTCTCTTTGCTTCCGATCATTCCATCGAAAAATGGATCTGCCTGCCCGCTCTTGCTTAGCTGCAGTTCATAAATTGCATTGTTATTAGCTTTGTCTTCCGACTGATCCGCAATATTATAGGTAATCTCACCGCTGATATAAAAATCCATCTCTCCATCGGAATCATTCGTCATCGTCAGTGTTGCTGTGCGTTCCTCGCCTGGCTCCATATCCTGAAAATCAAGATCCTGATCGATCGTGGTAAATTTTGTTGCGCTTTTATCCAGCGTAATAACTGTATTATCCGCATATGCTGCCACGCACTGTCCCATGATCAGTAACATGGCTGTGGCTGCTGTTAATATCCTTTTTAATTTCATGACCTGCCTCCTTACTGATCGGTAATTGCTGTAATATTTCCTTCACTGTCGAATTCTGCAATAACGCCCCATTCTGCAAGCATCGCATCTTTCGCTGCAGTTGTCTGTATTGCATCTGCATCATATCTGACATTTACAGATAACCCGCTGTACTGGTTCGTGTTTTGATTCCAATTCTTCAGGATCGTGATGCCACTTAACAATGGGTCCGTCTCTTCTCCTGCTTTCAGGACTTTTTTATAATACAGGTAAATATCTTCACCATTCTGTTCATCTCTCTGTATGATCCAATCATCATTATCTGCAGGTATAATATCAATTGCCGCACTTTGCAGCTGACTTCCATTCACTTCAAAGACCTTGTCAGTGCCATTTGACCAGGACTTATTCAGTCTTACCCTTACGTACTGGTTCTTATTACCACTGTTCTTTGCCGTAACGACCTGGCTCACTTCCCCATCCTTTATTGCATCTGATTTAATATTTCCATCATTATCTGGCTGAGTCCCTTTCATATTCAGCGTCACATCAAGTGAGGATGTCGAAATTGTCTTATCTGTTGCTGTTCCTGCCTGGAACGCTGCCATTGTTCCGCCTATAATAGCCCCTACTGTCAGAACTGCTGCAACTGCTATGATTATTACTTTCTTCTTCACCATATAACTCCTTATCTGTTCTACTTGAATCATCCTAACTATCAGTACTCCGGGAGCATAAATCATGCTACCATCCTACTATTCTTTCCACATTGTAATGGTTTCCTGTCACACGGAGGTCACACATATATTTATCTAAAATAAGATACCTTAATACCCACAAATGTGTTAAGATAGTTTTATTCAAATAGGGTACAACTAAGAACAATTAAGATACTATTGGAGGAAATTATGCATAGGAATTTCAAATGGATTCCATGCCTTATTTTACTACTGATTCTGTTATGTACCGGCTGCAGCAAGACTGAATCCGCTGCTGATAACACCGGTAACACGACCACTTGGAAAAGTTCAGCCGGCAGCACGCAGGCTGCTGATTCCGCAGATGCTTCCCAACACTGGGACAATACCCCTAAAGTACTGGTTCCACATGCGGATGGCACAGTGAAAAGCGGTAATGCTTCCATACTGATCGATTTATCTAATCTTTCTGATGGGTATCTAATGACACAATATACTGGTACGGCTGATAAAGTGAAATTTTTCCTGACAACACCGGATAATATCAAATACACTTATGATCTTGCACCGGCCACCACCTATTCGACGCTTCCGCTCACTGGTGGAAATGGGACCTATACCATATCGGTTATGGAACATGTAACTGACAACCTCTATTCAAATCTGTTTGAACAGACGATTTCTGTCACTCTGGATAATGAATTTTCCCCATTTCTCTACCCGAACCAGTACACCTGGTTCACCGCCAAGTCAGCGACTGTCAGCAAAGCAAGCGAACTGACAGCCTCCTGTCATGATGCATTGGATGCGATCGGAACCATTTATCATTATGTCATTACCAACATCAGTTATGATGAAGCAAAAGCAGCAAATGTAAGCTCCGGATATCTGCCTGACATTGACCAGACGCTTGCAGACGGAACCGGTATCTGCTTTGACTACGCCGCGCTGATGACTGCCATGCTCCGTTCCCAGGGAATTCCAACGAAGCTGGAGATCGGATATTCTGGAGATGTCTATCATGCATGGATCAGCGCTTACGTTGCAGAAAAAGGATGGATCGACAGTGTGATCGAATTTGACGGAACGAACTGGTCTCTGATCGACCCGACACTTGCCGCGTCCAACGATGCAAAATCAGTAAAGAAATACATAGGTGATGGAACCAATTATACTGTAAAATATTCCCGCTGACCTTACAGCGGTCTGAAAGGATTTAATATGAAAGAATCAAAAAAAGGCATTGCGATCTCTCTGGCTGAAACAGCTTCTTTCTGCTCGCAGATGGCCTCTATCCTGCATGCAGGCATCTCTTCTCTGGAAGGGATATCGATCTTTATGGAAGATGCCGGCTCTACGCAGGAAAAAGAATTACTCAGCCAAATTTACGATGAACTGCTACGTACTGGCTATCTATACGAAGGACTTGCCGCTACTCATGCTTTTCCGGATTATATGGTCAAAATGTGCAAACTCGGTGAACAGACCGGTCATCTCGATGACATCATGCAGTCTCTCGCCACCCATTATGAACAGGAAGATGCCATACGATCCTCCATGCGAAATGTAATCACCTACCCGCTGGTCATGATCTGTATGATGATTGCGGTCATTCTTATTATTATTACGAAAGTACTGCCTGTATTTAATCAGGCATTTACCCAGCTCGGTGCACAAATGAACGCAGCATCCCAACTGCTGCTTAATTTCGGCGGACTACTGAACCGTTATTCTGCCGTTTTGATCGGCATAATCGCAGTCATCATATGCTCCGCTCTTTTACTGAGCCGGTCTGCATATTTTCAGTCTGTCTCTGTACGACTCCTGTCCATACTTCCAGGCGGACGGACTTACCGTTCCCAGACTTCACTCTATCGTTTTTCGGATGCCATGAGCCTTTCTCTGCAAAGTGGATTTTCAATTGAACAAAGCCTCTCCATGGCATCTGAGCTGATCGATGATGCAGACTTTCTTAAAAAGTTAGAAAAATGTCAAAACATGTTAGAAGACGGAACTTCTTTTGAACAAGCGCTCACACAGACCGCCGTTCTTACCGGATTGCAGGCCCGTATGGTCAGCATCGGCAGTAAGACTGGTACTCTGGAGTCTACCTTCAAAAAAATCACCGAAGAAACGACCAACGCTCTGGAAAATACCATTGCCCGACGGATTTCCATCTTAGAGCCAACACTTGTTGCCATTCTTTCCATTGTGACCGGTGTCATATTGCTCTCCGTCATGATTCCTCTGCTTGGAATCCTTTCCGGTATGTAAATTGATAAGCAAACAATCCCAGGAGGACAGAAATGAACTTTTTTCAAACTAAAACAAAAAAGAATACCTGGCTGAAGCCACTTCTTTTTCTCGCAGTTTTTTGCATGATTCTGCTGTATTTTTCTTTTGCTGCCTCCTCATGGTCCAGCCGGTCTACAAAGAAACAGCAGGAACTGCTCACTGATGCGCTGACACAGGGCACAGTGCAATATTATGCACTGGAAGGATATTATCCTGAAAATCTGGATGATCTTGTACAAAAATTCAATATTTCCTACGATTCCAGTCGCTTTCTGATCGATTACCGTCCTGTAGCTGCCAATATTATGCCTGAGATTACCGTACTGGCAAGGAAGCAGGTGTCGCAATGAGGAGACATTTTGATAATCAGGCGCATTCCGTACAAATGCTTTTTACCATTTCACTTTTTCTGGTATTTCTGATTTCTGCCATCTCAGTCATTATCTGCGGTGCCCGTGTCTATGAAAATACCAGTGCTGATTCCCGTACCAACTATGAAATTCGTACTTCGCTATCCTATATTACTGAAAAGATACGTCAGAACGATACTGCCGGTGGTGTCGGACTACAGACATTTGATGCAACAACTGCCATCACCATGCATTCTACTTATGATGCGCACGACTACATCACATACATTTACTACTATGATGGCTCTCTTAGAGAACTATTTACAGCCAGTGAAAATACATTTATGCCAGAGGCAGGCACAGTCATCACGAAAATATCTGGCATGACTATGACCGAACAGACACATGGATCCATCCTGATCACGATTCTGGATTCCAGTGACCGTCCACATACGATCCTTGTGCACCCAAACACCCTGAAAGGAGACAGCCAATGAATCCAACAAAAAGTTCTTCCATGAGACGCTCCAGCATATTTCTAATGGAACTGATTCTTGCGATTCTGTTCTTTTCACTTGCTGCTGCGATCTGCATCCGAATGTTTGCCCAGACCCACGTCGTTGGACAGGCGAACCGCGTTCGGACCGCTGCCATCCTACATGTGCAAAGTGCTGCGGAATGCTTCGAAAGTGCTGACCACTCCATTCTTTCCATGCAGGATTATCCTGAGGTATTTCCCACGGAAGCTACTGTGTATGATGATGCTTCCAACCAGATGACGGTATACTACAACACAGCTTTTCAGCCCTGTACACCAGATGAAGCTGCTTACCAGCTCATCATGCGCGCCGACTTTGGAGAATATCTAGCCACTGCCAGTCTTATTTGGCAAAAGATCGAACCAGATGGGAGTGCAACGGACATTTATACGCTTCCCGTTCATCATGCTTTGTAACGCTGTGCATTGGATTCTGGATTCACAGTTACACTGTGATCGTCCATGATAAAATGTGCACGCGAATTCATATACTATAATGACAGACAACATTTAAAAAGGAGGTTCTTATGACGAACAAAAAACTGCCAGCCATCCACATTGGTCTGCCTTCGATCATTACTATTTTTATTATTTTATGTATGGTCACATTTGCCACGCTGTCACTGGTCAGCGTCATGAAGGACCAGCATTTCACCGATAGTCTGCAAGCACAAAATGATGCTTACTACAATGCGTATAATCAGGCAAATGATCAAATTGCTGCACTTGCTGAAACATTTGCAGAGGCCAGACAACAGAATACATTTGCAAATCTTGACGACAGTTATTCATTTTCGATTCCAATAGATGATGAACATATGCTCGCCGTGACCTGTATTCCTCAGGACTCCGATGCTCTGTATACACTTACACAATTTGAAACCATTATTACAAAAAACTGGTCAGGGGATGACACCCTGCCTCTTCTTAAGGAAGGAGTTAGATAAACTTATGGATATAAAAAAGATTTTTAGAGATGCTGCAAGCATTGGAATTTCCGATATGTTCGTGATCGCTGGTAAACCTGTCTCCTATCGGAGCAATGACCGGATCATGGAACTGGATGATTACATAATGATGCCAGCAGATACCGAAACTTTTATTCGACAGATCTATGAAATTGCCGAACGGAATATCGCGCACCTGCTCGAACACGGAGATGATGATTTTTCCTTCGCGATCCCAGGCATTTCCAGATTCCGTGTCAATGCTTATAAACAAAGAAATTCCCTGGCTGCTGTCATTCGTATCATCACATTTGAACTGCCTTCTTACCAGGATATGCATATTCCTGACTATGTCATTTCGACTGGTACCCTTTCCAAAGGGCTTGTCCTTGTGACCGGGCCTGCCGGAAGCGGAAAATCGACGACGCTTGCCTGCATCATCGATCAGATCAATCATACACAACAGAAACATATTATTACACTGGAAGATCCGATTGAATATCTGCACAAGCACGACCGCTCTATCGTGACCCAGCGTGAGATCAACACCGATACAGATGGCTATCTTCCTGCTCTGCGTGCTTCTCTTCGCCAGAGTCCTGATGTCATTCTGCTCGGTGAAATGCGTGATTATGAGACCATGCAGGTCGCTGTGACCGCCGCTGAAACAGGACATCTGGTATTTTCCACGCTGCACACCATTGGCGCTACCAATACCATCGACCGTATCATTGATGTCTTTCCAGCGAACCAGCAACAGCAGATCTCCATTCAGCTATCCCTGACTCTGAAAGTCATAATTTCACAGCAGTTCGTTCCAGATATCGACGGCAATCTGATCCCTGCATTTGAAATTCTGACACTGACACCAGCGATCCGAAATATGATCCGAGACAATAAGATCCCGCAGATTGAAGGAATCCTGTATTCTTCCATGAACGATATCTCTATGATGTCCATGGATACCTGCCTCTTAAATATGTATCATCAGGGAAAGATTACACGGGAAACTGCGTTGAATTACGCTACGAATACAGATATGCAATCGAAGAGGTTGCTCAAATAAGATGCTCAAATAAAAAGACATGGAAAACACGCTTGCGCTCCGCTGTGGCGCAACGGTACGTAAGGCTGCACAATACGCAGCCCAAGTACCGGCGTCCTCGCAAGGGTTTCCCATGCCTTTTTATTTGAGCCGGCTGGCACGATTGTGACGGCTGCTTTTTTATGCATTACGTAAGAGAAACTAGATGCCGCTTAGCGGCATCTAGTTTCTCTTACCCGCGCATAAAAAAGGGGGACAGCCTGGGAATGGGAACTTGGATTTTGGATATAAGATGATAGATCAATAGGTTAAATGTTTTAAATGTTTTAAATGTTTTAATGTTTTTGTATCAACGAATGTTTTTTGTCTTCCATGTATTGTCTTATGTGAAAACTGAACGATGGGGTGTTACATTTGGAATGATTACATTGATAGCGCTTGTTTTTCGTACTTGCTAATGTTTGTTAATTTCTTGAATTAGTGATTGAAATGCAGGAAGGAAAGTCTGCAACTCGGTGATACTTTCGTTCTGAAGGCACCACTCAAGTGAGCATGTTACTAGCTTTGCATAAAGTGTGGCAAGATAGTCTAGCTTTGTGGCATCTAAAACTACATTATTGTAACGCGAGGCAAATCCTTCTTTTAGATAAAGCGAAAGGTCTTCCTGAAAATGGAATATAGAATTTTGGATTTGGAATAAAACGAGCACGGTGTGTCGATTTTCATATAGAGACTGATACAGATGCAGGATAATATCCATCATTTCTGTTTCGTTACACGAGAACCGGCGATCGATATCTGTACGTATTGCTGCAAAACATGTATCAGAAATGCTCTGAAGTAAAGCGTATTTATCGGCATAATGTTGATAGAACGTAGATCGATTGACAAGTGCTACATCCAAAATATTCTGAACCGTAATTTTTTCAAAACTCTTTTGCTGCAAAAGCACGATCATGGCATTTTCAATTTCCCGACGTGTCTTGATCACACGAAGATCATTTTTGTTCATGGCATATTCCTCCTATTGACAAAATATCACAATTTATATAAATAAACAACAAAATGTAGGAAAACTGTTGGTTATCCATATGTGCGAAGAATATCTGTTGGTTGTTCGATCATTTCTCCGGTTATATACTATCCTCAGAAAGAGAGGATAGCATTATGAACGTAAATATGGAAATGCTTTGCTGGGTCTCCCCAGTGTTATTTATTCTGCATGATATGGAAGAAATCGTGCTCGGTCTTGCATGGAAGAAAACGGAGCCTTCCCGCAAACACTATTTACAGTTAGGGGTAGTTCCTTTTGGGACTGCAGATACGACCGCAAGTTTATCTGCCTGTGTTTTTGAAGAACTATTGATTCTGTGTCTGGTGAGTTTATTTTCCGCCTGCACAAACTGGTATGGACTATGGTTTGGCATGGCAACAGCGAACTTCATTCATCTGATCGCATTACATTTGATTCTCATTCCACTCATTTGCCATGCCTATGTGCCCGGATTTGTAACAGCACTACTCACCGTCCTACCGTGTGGCTGGATGCTCTGGCAGGCACAAAGAATTCTCAACTTGCCAATCTCTGCGCTCTTGACCTGGTGTGTACTCGGTGCAATTATATCCATCGTGAATCTAAAATTCTTACATAAAAAAGCTGCCAAAATAGGTGCTATAATTAAACATATGTTTTAAACAACCCATGCTGCTTTCCCGACAATTGATAGGAGGTCTACAAATCATCATGAAATATAAAATAACAGATATATTTTATTTTCCACCCGATCAAATGATAAGCCTTGAAAAAATCGAACAACTATTTCTACAAGCTCTCAACGATAATCAGGAGACTGTCACACTCTCAAATACTATGACTCTACATTTGGCTGCACCACCGCATGAAATTCTAAATAGTTTACAGTTAGGGGGAATTGAAGAATTAAAATCCGAGCAAAAGGCAATCGGCTATATAAACTGCGAAAATACATTGCTTGCTCTTGTTGCTTATATTTATGCCTAACGGCCCATTTCATTAAGGATTGTGTTAATAGATAGAGACACTTATTTTCTTTATCCTATTTTAAGCAGACTGCTTCTTGATTCCGCAAATCTTAAGCAGAAAAAAAGAAAAGACATATTGTTTTACAGCCCATCAGATGTCATCTGCCTGTAAAATAGTATGTCTTTTCCTTATACACTCAATCTGTTATTTAACAACAAAGCTTTTCTTTACTTCTCTCGATTGTTCCACTTTGCATTGATATTCTCTAACTCTTTTTTCTTCATGATTCTATTTCTGTCCTCCAAGATTGAAAGCATCTCATCTACGATCTCCTCTTGTGGTAGAAAATCATAATGCTGCAAATAGCAAATCATTCGAAATGCTGTAAAATCAGTATCTCAAACTTCACACATAGATATTAGCTATGCACCTTGAAAATTCAATACCTAGCAGTTATTCAGTT
>CAJMQE010000052.1 GCA_905215405.1 uncultured bacterium | reverse complement strand
AAAATCTCTTTGTAATGTCTGTCGTCGAGTCAATACATTAACTTAATGACATTGGCTGACCGGATTGCCTTTCCCACAATCAGTAGTTTTGTGGGAGGCAGTTTTGTCAGCTGTCTTTTTAGTTTTTCTGCTAATAGTAGGGCTTGATTCTAGTAGTCATTATTGAGTAGAATCAAGTGCTTCGTTGCGTATGAACATCATTATAAATACGACTAGAAGAACAAAGGAACAGATCCAGACTGCTCGTTCTCCGATGATTCTGGTTGTGATGGAACCACCAATTGCTCCAACCATAAAGAATCCTACAATTAATATGTAATGTATCAGTTTTTTTCGTGCAGCGGAATCAGAAGAGATACAACATTTAAAGAGATTCTCTGTCAGACTTCTCAAATTACCGGTACACATTGTTGTTGCGCAGACATAACCACGGATCTTTCGAAAACTGTCATATTGCAGTGCACAGGACAACGCAATAATCGTTGTTGCGACAATGTTGTAAGGACCCGAAGGAATCAATCCGGTGATAAGGAGCAGAAATACTTCTACAAGGACAAGAATCTGTCTCCAGTGAATCTTTGGATGTTCACGAAAGCGGTGCTTGATGTATTCAGTGAAAAATACTCCGACCATAAATGTAAGCACAGGTGTCAGATAAATAATCGTTTTATGCAGATTCCCCTGCACTGCATTGGTGGCAAGCAGTACCAGATTACCAGTCTGGCAGTTCGCAAATACCTGTTCACGGCTGATAAAAGAATAAGTTTCCAGAAATCCGCCAGTCATTGCAAGTAGTATGCCGGTCGCGATCGATTCAGATGCCTGACCTGACAGGAAACGGTTTAACTTTTGTAAATACATAATAGAGAATCACCTCATATTCTGTATGCACACATGGATGTATACATAACTGATGTAAGCGCTATAGCTTTTAGTGAGTAGTATAACACGTTCCATTATGAAAGGCAATTCGGTGATAAAAATATACACAATAACTTAAAATTCGTATAAAAATACAAATCTTTGTTAAAAATGATTATATTGTATACACTTGAAAATTATTTTTTTTAGGTGTAAAGTTAAATATAACAGGGTATTTTCGTAGTATGAGTAGTTATTTGACGAGAGTAACAGGGAAATGTAACAAGGTTTTGGTTTAGAAAGTGGTGATTGTAAATGTACAAAATTAATGATTTGGTCGTTTTTGAAAATGTTGGTGTATGCACAATCCTTAATATAGGTACACCTGATTTTGTAAAATCAGATGATCTGTATTATATTATGCAGCCTCTGAATGATGCAGGGGGAACCATCTATGTCAAAGTTGACACGGATAAAAGAATGAGACCTGTTATTTCATCAGATGAAGCTCTTCAGTATCTGAGCGGTTTAACGGATATCGAAGGTATATATGATAAGAATAGCAAAATTAGAGAGCAGAAGTTCGGAGAAGCAATCAAGTCCTGTGACTGTGAGAAATGGCTTGCAATGATCAAAGGAATTGAATCAGTAAAACAAAAGAGAATTGAAAATGGCAAGAAGCTGAATTCCAGTGATTCTAGATATCTTCAGAAAGCTGGAAAGATGTTATCAGGTGAATTTTCAGTTGCATTAAAAATGACGAAGGAAGAAATCATCAGTAAAATTTTAAATTCGTTAGATGATTAATTGACAAGTATAGTCAGATATTGTCGAAAAGTGTTGTGCGGAAAGAAAAAAACAGATATAATATAATAAAAATACTTTACAGATCAGACTAAGCGTGAGAGATCGTGTTTGAAAAACAGTAGGGATTTTTCAGACAGACATAAGATAAAAGTTGTTATGTACGAAGGGGCAAGAGGAATGGGAGATAAACTCAGAATGCTGATTGTGGATGATGGTGAAGTGAATCGCACAATCTTAAAACGTATTTTTGAAGCAAATTATACAATTATGGAAGCCAGAAATGGAAAAGAGGCTTTGGATATTATGAACAGGGATGAAGTTGATGTCATTTTACTTGACATTATCATGCCAGTAATGGACGGACTTGAATTTCTGACAACGATCCGAAAGGATAAACGTTTTCATAGTATCCCTGTAGTTGTTAATACGGAAGCAGGAGATGAACAGAGTGAGATATTGGCATTAGAACAGGGCGCAGATGAATTTACCTGTAAACCTTATAATGTTAAGATTCTCAGGCGCCGCGTGGAAAATGTGGTAAGAAAATCTGTTCTTGAGAAAAAACAGTATGAACGGGAACTATCCTTTATCGCAGAGAGGGATAGTCTTACGGGAAGTTATAACAGAAGTAATTTTTATGAAAAAACAAATGAGCTACTCATTGCTCACCCTGATAAAAAATTTGTGATAACAATCTGGAATATTGAACGGTTTAAGGTAATCAATGATATGTTTGGCTACAAGGTCGGTGATATGATTCTGATCCGATATGCAGCATTTTTAAAACGATTTGTTGGATACCAGGGAATTATGGCAAGACTGGAGGCAGATCATTTTGTGACCTGTATGCAGGAAGAACTTTTTCAGGCACATCTGGATTCTGTGTTTGAGCAGATGAAAGATATTTTTGATATTCTACCTGTTAATTATCCGGTAGTCAGCCATATGGGGATTTATCAGATAAAGGACAGAAATGTATCTGTCGCACAAATGTGTGATGGTGCACATCTGGCACTCGCTACGATTCGAGGCAACTATGTCAAGCGTTATGCCTATTATTCAGATGAACTTCGTAAGAACGTTCTTGATGAACAGGAATTGATAGGAGAAATGGAACAAGCACTTGAAAATGGAGAGTTCTTTGTAACTTTTCAGCCAATTTTCGATGCACAGAAGCAGGATATTGTCAGTGCTGAAGCACTGGTAAGATGGAGACATCCCAAAAAAGGAGTTATTTCCCCGGCTTTATTTATTCCATTGTTTGAGAGAAATGGCTTTATAACAAAACTTGATCTGTTCGTTTGGGAAAATGTGTGTAAAGAACTTGCAAGAGAACAGGAGCTTGGTCTTCCGATAAAACCTGTGTCCGTTAATATTTCAAGAATTGATCTTTATAATAATGATTTGTGTGACCGGTTATTAGAAATGGTAGAACAGAATCATCTGGATCCTTCCAATTTAAAAGTGGAAGTAACCGAAAGTGCTTATATGCAGGATGTCCATCAATTGTTAAAAAGTATGGAAACATTTCAGCAAAGAGGATTTCAGGTTCTGATGGATGACTTTGGAAGTGGATATTCATCTTTAAATATGCTCAAAGACGTTCCGGTAGATGTATTAAAACTGGATATGAATTTTATTCAGGAGACAAGAGAAATCAGTAGGGCAAAGAATATCATTGAGAATATCGTACATATGGCAAAACAAATGAATATGATGATCATAGCCGAAGGCGTGGAAACGCAGAGACAATTTCAGTTTCTAAAAGATATTGGTTGTGACTGTATTCAGGGGTATTATTTTTCAAAGCCTCTGGAACTACAGGATTATCGGTCATTGATATAGATATAAGTCAAAAAGTGGTATCAGATTAAGTTCTGATACCACTTTTTTGTGATTGCATTTTATTTTAAGGAATAAACTATATTCATTTTGGTTTCTATCGTAATCCTTTTGCTGTTTATAATTGTAATGTTATGAACTATTAATTATGAATCATTGCATTAAATGTTTTAATAAAAAAGAATCGAGTATGATGGCTATTCCTTATGCTGTTCAGGCTGAGGACACATTGATTTGATCTTTGCGAGGGCTTCTTTCATACCACCAACTTCGTTGATCAGGCCTTCATCGACCGAGTGACTTCCGACCAGAATAGTACCGAGATCTTTTGTCAGAATTCCAGTGTTGATCATCATTTCTTCAATACGTTCTTTCTTTGCATTAGAATGAGATGCGATAAAGGATACAATTCGATCCTGAATTAATTTGAAATAGTCAAATGTCTGAGGGGCACCAATTGTTGTACCACTCATTCTGACAGGGTGAATGATCATCGTTCCGGTTGGAACGATAAATGAGTAGTCAGTTGCAACGGCGAGAGGAACACCGATGGAATGGGAGTCGCCAAGCACAAGGGAAACAGTTGGCTTGGACAAAGATGCGACCATTTCAGCAAGAGCAAGACCTGCACTGACATCACCACCGACAGTATTGATCAAGAACAGAACACCATCAATTTCACTACTATCCTCAATAGAGGCGAGCTGTGGCAGCAGATGTTCATATTTTGTGGATTTGCTTGTCGCAGGAAGCATTTCGTGTCCTTCGATTTCACCGATGATTGTAATTAACTGTATTTTGGTATTATCGTTATCATTTTCCAGAGTAATCTGGCCATATTGTTCTACTTTTTTATCAGCCTTATCCTGGTTGTCTTCGTTTTTACCCATAGAAATCCTCCATCTGATATACACATTTATTTTTCATTAGTGTTCGTTATTTTTTATGATTTCATTCACATATTTACGAAAAATAAGCATTTTAAATGTTTCGAAATAGTGCTGCGCAAACACTTTTTGATGTGCAGGAAACACTTTTAGATGTATCCGCTGTCGCTTAGCACATTTGTTTTTTGAAAGCATAAAATAGACTATAACAAGTATAGGAGGAACTTATGGATCCTATTTTAGAAATAAAGAACCTTACTTATTCCTATCATACGATGAGTGGAGAGACGCTGGCATTAAAGAATATTAATCTGTCAGTAGAGCAGGGACAGTTCGTTTCAATTGTTGGTCCCTCCGGATGTGGTAAATCAACCCTTCTTTCTTTGATTTCTGGCCTACTAAAACCGGATACAGGTTATATTCATATAAACGGAAAAAAAATGGAGGAAACTTCTACGAATATTGGATATATGTTGCAGAAGGATAATCTGTTTGAGTGGAGAACGGTATACAGCAATGTTTTGCTTGGCCTTGAGATACAAAATAAAGTGACGCCCAAAAATAAAGAAAATGTAGAAACAATGTTGGAAACTTATGGCCTTGATCATTTTAAACAGGCAAAGCCCTCACAGCTTTCCGGTGGAATGAGACAACGAGTTGCGTTGATCAGAACCCTGGCACTCGAACCGGATATTCTGTTATTGGATGAACCATTTTCCGCACTGGACTATCAGACAAGACTGGAGGTAGGCGATGATATTGGAAATATCCTGAAAAAATCACAGAAAACTGCAATTTTGGTTACACATGATCTCTCAGAGGCGATTTCAATGGGAGATGTTGTGGTTGTACTTTCTGCAAGACCAGGACAGATCAGGACGATCGTTCCAATAGAGTTATCAATCGAAAACAGAACACCATTGACATCGAGGAGCGCTCCAGAATTCAAGAATTACTTTAATATGATCTGGAAGGAGTTAACGAGACATGACTAGTCAGCAGGAATTTATCCTTCATAAAAAAAGATATAAAAGAAAAGTGACATTTTACCGTATCTTTTTCTTCGTTCTTTTTATTGTATTATGGGAAGTGACGGCAAGACTGGATATCATTAATGCATTCATATTTAGTTCTCCATCAAGGATCTGGAGCTCATTTGCAAAAATGGTGACATCAGGTGAGCTGTTCTATCATATTGGTATCACATTGACAGAAACACTGGTCAGCTTTGCATTGATTGTGATCGTTGGTATTATTTTTGCAGTTCTGCTGTGGCTGTTCACGACGTTTTCTGATGTGTGTGAACCATATTTGATCGTGTTGAACAGTCTTCCAAAATCGGCGCTGGCACCACTTCTGATCGTTTGGCTCGGAAATAATACGAAAACAATTATTGTTACAGCAATATCAGTTGCCATATTTGGTACGATTATCAACATTTATACAAGCTTCAGGGAAGTGGACCCGGAGAAGATCAAACTGATCTATACGCTGGGCGGGAATAAGCTAAATGTTCTGTTCAAATTGATCATTCCCAACTCCATGCCGGTTATCATCAGTACAATGAAAGTCAATATTGGATTGTGTCTGGTCGGTGTTGTAATCGGTGAATTCCTGGCGGCAAAAGCAGGTCTTGGATATCTGATCATATATGGAAGCCAGACATTTAAGATGGATTGGGTGCTCATGAGCATTGTGATCCTCTGCATTATTGCAATGGTATTATATAAGAGCATTAATTTTATAGAGAAAAAGTATAATAAAAATATCAGCCAGAAATAAAACCAATCAAATGTTCTTGTGGAAATGAAGTAACAATGGTATAATATTATTCTGGTTTTATCAGGGAGATAAGGTCTGAAAACAAGCAGACCTTATCTTTTGTAGGTAGAAAATAAGCCGGAAATATATTGATAAGAACGAATAAATTATGCTACGCATGGCAAGAACTTAAAAGTGCGAAGCATGTAACTGGAAAAGAAATTTGCGGGAGGATGTTGTATGGCTTCAGGCAGTACAAAAAGAAGCAGAGCGAAAACGACAACGACAAAGCCAAAAAGCAAAAGAACAAGTCAGAGCAGGACAACCAGAGGAAGGAATAAGAGTAGAAATACAGCAAGTGAGTTAAGGGATGAGGTAGGTGTACTGATTACCTTTGCATTTGCTATTATTTTGCTATTGAGTAATTTCGGAATGGCGGGCAGCATAGGTGAAGCGGTCAATCATTTTATGTTTGGGGTGTTCGGCCTGGTAGAATATATTGTCCCATTGATCATTGCAGGGAGCGTGATCTTTATGATTGCGAACAAGCAGATTGGTGTGGCTAAGGTAAAGTCGGTTGCATTGTATGCGCTGATTGTCTGGGTATGTGGAATTATCCAGCTCATTGTTAATAAGCCGGATTTGGATTCGGGACTTGGTGCATTTTATACATATGCAGCGGAAAGTAAAAATGGAGGCGGTCTGATCGGTGGACTGGTCTGTAAGGCGATGAGCCCACTTGGAACAGGTGGTTCCTATGTAATATTAATTATTTTGATCATTATCTGCATTGTGATCATAACTGAAAAATCTTTTATTGGTGGTGTCAGACGAGGCAGCGAAAGAGTATATCAGTCAGCGAGAGAAGACTACGCTAATTACAGAGAACATTCGGAGCAGAGAAAAGAGCTGAATGCTAAGCGTAAAGAAGAACTGGATGCCGAGCGCGAGAAGAAGCGTAAAGCGCGTATGGATAAGAAAGTTCAGGGTGTGGTCGTTAATTCTGTAATTCCTAAAAAGAAGCGTTCTGTAAATGCAGATCTGCATGAAATTAGGCCAGAACAGGAAGTTGAGACAAAGAAACAAAAAAGAGACAATTCTTTCTTATCTTTGGACGAGCAGGTGCCTAATGATGAACTGAAAAAAGAACCACAGGAAACTGGAGAGAAGATCGATTTCCTGAGTGATCTAGACAAACAGGCAGTTGATGCATTTGAAAGTGAAGTCAATTACGTAGATGAGCAGACAAGTCAGGCCGAGCAGGAGCAGTTCTACAGTCAGGAGCATGAAGGACAGAATGCAGGGGAAGATGAGAATAAGATGCTCTCATACGAAGAAGAAATTTCAGTGCTTGATGATGAAGATGGTGTTGTTAAGATGCATGTACCAGTATCAAAGGATATGGAAGAAGCGTTTATACCTGACACAGCTGATGATAAAGCTTCTGAATCCCAAAATGAGGACATGCATGCAATCGGCAGTGATATGGCAAGACAGGAACAGGCTGTATCAGAGTTACACGACGAAACAGCAGGCAAAAAGGAGAAGAAGAGAAAGTATCTGTTCCCTCCAATCAGCCTTTTAAATGGAAATAAGAGCAGAGGAAATAAGAGTCAGCAGGCACATAACAGAGAAACAGCTATGAGACTGCAACAGACGTTGCAGAACTTCGGTGTTAAAGTTACGATTACTGACATCAGTTGTGGACCGGCAGTTACAAGATATGAGTTGCAGCCGGAACAGGGAGTGAAAGTAAGTAAAATTGTTTCCCTCACCGATGATATCAAGCTGAATCTTGCAGCTGCAGACATTCGAATGGAAGCGCCAATTCCAGGAAAAGCGGCAATTGGCATAGAGGTCCCTAATAAAGAAACGACCCCTGTTACGTTACGGGAACTGATTGAGGCGGATGAATTTAAAAATAGTTCTTCTGCCATAGCATTTGCAGCAGGCCGTGATATTGCGGGTAAAGTAATTGTTGCTGATATTGCAAAAATGCCACATTTGCTGATTGCAGGTGCAACTGGATCAGGTAAATCCGTCTGCATCAATACAATTATTATGAGTATTCTTTATAGGGCGGATCCAGCGGATGTAAAATTGATCATGGTCGATCCAAAGGTGGTCGAACTGAGTGTATACAACGGAATACCACATTTGATGATTCCTGTAGTAACGGATCCGAAGAAAGCATCTGGAGCGCTTAATTGGGCAGTAGCAGAAATGACAGATAGATATCAGAAGTTCGCAGAACAAAATGTCAGGGATCTGAAGGGATATAATGAGAAAGTTACTACGATGCATGTGGACAGCGAAGAGGAAAGACCAGCAAAAATGCCACAGATCGTTATTATTATCGACGAACTCGCAGATCTGATGATGGTTGCACCGGGAGAAGTCGAAGATGCAATCTGTCGTCTGGCACAGCTTGCCAGAGCAGCGGGCATTCATCTGGTCATCGCGACACAGAGACCATCTGTAAATGTAATCACAGGCCTGATCAAGGCAAATGTACCATCAAGAATCGCATTCTCTGTTTCATCCGGAGTGGATTCCAGAACAATTATTGATATGAATGGTGCAGAAAAACTCCTTGGAAAAGGTGATATGTTATTTTATCCATCTGGCTATCAAAAACCAGTCAGAGTACAGGGTGCATTTGTTTCAGATAAGGAAGTAGGCAGTGTCGTTTCGTTCCTGAAGGAACATTTAGGCGATAGTACTTATGATGAAGAGATCACTTCCAAAATCGAAAAAAGTGCATTTAGTGAAAGCCAGGCATTTGGTGGAGACAGAGATGCTTACTTTGCAGAAGCAGGTAAGTTCATTATAGAGAAGCAGAAAGGTTCCATTGGAATGCTTCAGAGATATTACAAAATTGGATTTAACCGTGCTGCAAGAATTATGGATCAGCTTGCAGATGTTGGTGTGGTTGGCCCTGAAGAGGGAACAAAACCAAGAAAAGTGCTAATGACAGCAGAAGAATTTGAAGAATTTTTACAGTCAGACCAATAGGATGGTGTCGGTCGCCAGCCTATTAGTATATAAAATAATCAAAATACTTAATTAATTATCAATCGTGAAAGGATAGGGATAGTTATGAAAACAGATATCGAGATAGCACAGGAAGCAAAAATGTTAAACATCAGAGAGGTCGCAGCGAAAATCGGCGTAGATGAGGATGACCTGGAATTATACGGAAAGTATAAAGCAAAATTTTCTGATAGTCTTTATGCAAAATGCAAAGACAATGCAGATGCAAAGCTGGTTCTTGTTACAGCAATTAATCCAACGCCAGCAGGAGAAGGAAAGACAACAATCAGTGTAGGCCTGACGGAAGCATTATGCCAGAAAGGCAAAAAAGCGATTGTAGCATTAAGAGAACCATCTCTGGGACCTTGTTTTGGAATTAAGGGTGGAGCCGCAGGTGGCGGATATGCACAGGTCGTTCCTATGGAAGATCTCAATTTACATTTTACAGGTGATTTCCATGCTATTACTTCAGCAAATAACCTTTTATCAGCTATGATTGATAATCATATTCATCAGGGAAATGCACTTAGAATTGATCCAAAGAAAGTAGCATGGAAGAGATGTATGGATATGAATGACCGTGCACTCAGAAATATTATCATCGGCTTGGGTGGTAAGACAGATGGTGTGATGAGAGAAGATCATTTTATAATTACCGTAGCTTCTGAAATTATGGCAATTCTTTGCCTGGCAGAAGATATGGAAGATTTAAAGAAACGTCTTGGAAGAATCGTCGCAGCTTATGATTGCGATGGAAAGCCAGTCACAGCAGATGATTTACAGGCAACTGGTGCAATGGCTGCATTGTTGAAGGATGCAATCAAACCAAATCTGATTCAGACACTGGAAGGGAATCCTGCGATTGTACATGGTGGTCCATTTGCAAATATTGCACATGGTTGTAATAGTGTTAGAGCAACAAAGACAGCAATGAAGTTGGCTGATGTAGTTATTACAGAAGCAGGCTTTGGTGCAGATCTCGGTGCAGAGAAGTTCTTTGATATCAAATGTCGTCTGGCAGGGTTGAAACCTGATGCAGCAGTAATTGTTGCGACAGTGAAGGCACTGAAATACAACGGTGGAGTGCCAAAGGATCATTTGAAAGAAGAAAATCTGGAAGCGTTAAAGAAGGGAATCGTCAATCTCGACAAACATATTGAAAATGTACAGAAATTTGGCGTTCCTGTAATTGTTACATTAAATTCATTTATTACGGATACAGAGGAAGAATACGAATTTATCAGAAAGCATTGCGAAGATCTGGGATGTGAGTTCGCACTTTCAAATGTATGGAAAGATGGCGGCAAAGGTGGTGCAGAACTAGCTGATAAGGTCCTTTCTACACTGGAAGACAAAAAGAGCAGTTTTCATCCTATCTATGATGTAAAAGCATCAACTATGGATAAGATAGAAACAATTGCAAAAGAAATCTATGGTGCAGGCGATGTAACATATGAGCCAGCAGCAAAGAAAGCGATCAAACAGCTTGAAGATCTTGGATTTACAGATATGCCGGTATGTATGGCGAAAAATCAGTATTCATTATCAGATAATCCAAAACTTCTCGGAAAACCTGAAGGATTCTCTATTAATATCAGAGAGGTATATGTAAATGCAGGAGCTGGTTTTATTGTTGCACTTACAGGAAAAGTTATGACAATGCCAGGACTTCCAAAAGTACCTGCAGCATATGGAATTGATTATGATTGTGAACAGGATAGAATTACAGGCCTGTTTTAAATAAAAGCAAATGTGTCAGCATGCTGGCACATTTGCTTTCACTGTCAGAAATACATAAAACAGACTGGCAGACAGTATTATAGAAAGAAGCCGCACCCCTGACAGACAGGTGTGGGATTGGAGGCAGTTATGAAACTCGAAAAATTACTCGAACATTTAGAGTGTGAATTAGTAGCCGGAAACAAAGAGGCAGAAGTTGTCACACTTACATCAGATTCCAGAAAGGCTGGAAAAAATACAGCATTTGTATGCATTAAAGGAGCCGTTTCAGATGGACATAAGTACATCAGTGACGTGATTGAAAAAGGAGCTTCTGTAATCGTTGTTCAGGAGGATATTGAGCTTTCATCCATTCCTGAAGGTGTGACTATTGTTAAGACAGAGGATACAAGAAAAGCACTTGCATTTATGTCAGCTGCTTATTTTAACTATCCAGCTCAGAATATGATTACCATTGGTATCACAGGAACAAAAGGAAAGACAACAACAACATATATGATTCGAAATGTTCTTGAGGAATGTGGAATCAAAACAGGTCTGATCGGTACAATTGAGACAATTATAGGAGATGAAAAAATTCCTTCCTGTAATACGACACCGGAATCTTATCAGATCCATGAATCATTTAGAAAAATGGCAGATGCAGGCTGTAAGGCAGTAGTTATGGAAGTTTCTTCACAGGGACTGATGTTGCATAGAACAGCAGGAATTATGTTTGATATTGGTGTATTTACAAATATCGAACCAGACCACATCGGACCAAATGAACATGAATCATTTGAACAGTACCTTGCATGCAAGGCTATGCTATTTAAACAGTGCAAAACAGGCATTTTTAATGGAGATGATGAGCATGTGGAAGCAATTTTACAGAATGCAACATGTGCAGTTGAAAGATATGGACTGGCAGAAAATGCAGATGTCAGAGCAACAAATATTGAACTGCTCCATGAACCAGGCAAAATCGGTACAAAGTATAAAGTAAGTGGTCTTGTCAACATGGATATTAATTTGATGCTTCCAGGCAAATTCAGCGTTTACAATTCTCTTTGTGCAATTGCAGTGACAAGACATTTCAATGTTGAAGAGGAAAAGTTAAAGGATGCTCTTTTAAATGTCAAAGTGAAAGGAAGAATCGAACTGGTTCCTGTTTCCGATAAATTTACACTGATGATTGATTATGCACATAATGCAATGGCACTTGAAAGCATTTTAAAGACATTAAAAGAATATCATCCACACAGACTGATCAGTGTATTCGGCTGTGGCGGTAACAGATCTAAGCTGAGAAGATATGAAATGGGTGAAGTATCTGGTAAAATAGCAGATCTGACAGTTATCACATCGGATAATCCTAGATTTGAAGAGCCTGAAGCGATTATTGAAGATATCAAAACAGGAATTGCAAAGACAACAGGCAAACATGTAGATATTACGGATCGAAAAGAAGCAATCCGTTATGTAATTGAAAATGGAGAACCTGGTGATATTATTGTTCTCGCAGGAAAAGGACATGAGGATTATCAGGAGATTAAGGGTGTAAAATATCCAATGGATGAAAGAGTCCTGATTGCAGAAGTACTTGAAGAATTAAAGAGCGGAAAGTAAATTTCTGGTGCAAATTGTACAAGGAAAATAAAACTTTAGATTAAGATCCGCTTAAAATTAAGACATACGAAGATAAAGGTGAAGGGAGGCGTATTGAAATGTTTGCGAACATTATTATTGATATTTCACATGAAAAACTGGATAAAACATTTCAATATGCAATTCCTGAGCGACTGGCAGGGCAGATTGAGGTTGGAATGCTGGTCAGTGTTCCATTTGGTAATGGAAATCGTAAAATTACCGGGTATGTTATCGAACTAACTGACAGACCACAGATCGCAGTGACGAGAATCAAGGAGATTGATAGTATTGTAGAGGGCCGCGTTAAGGCAGAAACAAGGCTGATCAGACTTGCAGCCTGGATTCGGCATAATTATGGATCGACCATGAATCAGGCACTTAAGACGGTAATTCCAATTAAAGAAAGTGTCAAAGCGAAAGAGAAAAAAATGGTCAGGCTCATTATCTCCAGAGAAGAAGCACTTGAAAAATTACAGGAGTTTACAAGAAAGAGTAATCATGCAAGAGTTCGATTGCTAAGTGCACTTCTGGACGATGAAATGATTGAATACAGTCTGATCACTGGAAAACTTAATGTTACCGGCCAGACAATCAAATCTTTTGAAAAGATGGGGATTATTGAGATAGAGGTTACCGAATATTATAGAAATCCAGTCAAGGTCAGGCCAGAAGCTGAAATTCGTAATATTCTAAATCCTGTGCAAAAACATGTTGTGGATACGATCCTGGATGACTATCGAGCAGGGATCAGAGATACGTATTTGATCTTTGGCGTAACTGGAAGTGGTAAAACAGAAGTCTATATGAATGTGATCGAAGATGTGATTGCTCAGGGCAGACAGGTAATTATGCTGATTCCGGAAATATCATTGACTTATCAGACGGTAGTCAGATTTTATAGAAGATTTGGTGACAGAGTTTCCATTATGAATTCCAGATTATCAAAAGGAGAACGATACGATCAGTTCCGCAGGGCACTGAATGGTGACATAGATATCATGATCGGTCCCCGTTCTGCGCTGTTTACTCCTTTTGAAAACATTGGCCTGATCGTAATAGATGAGGAACATGAAGGTGCATATAAAAGCGAAACGTCCCCTAGATATCATGCTAGGGAAACAGCTATTGAAATCGCAAAAGATAGCAATGCAAGTGTTATTTTGGGCTCGGCAACTCCTTCAGTGGATTCCTACTATCATGCGCTGAAAGGCGAATATAAACTACTTGAACTAAAAAATAGGGCAAGAAGCAGTTCTCTTCCAGACGTTTATGTAGAAGATCTGAGAGAGGAACTGAAAGCTGGTAATCGCTCTATTTTTAGTTATCGCTTACAGAAAATGATACAGGATCGCCTGGAACATAAACAGCAGATCATGTTATTTCTCAATAAACGTGGGTATGCAGGATTTATTTCATGCAGATCCTGTGGACACGTTATGAAATGTCCACATTGTGACGTTTCACTGACTGCACATAAAAATGGAAAACTGGTATGCCATTACTGTGGTTATGAAGAGCCGATGGTACATAAGTGTCCATCGTGTGGTTCGAAATATATCTCAGGTTTTCGTGCGGGAACCCAGCAGGTGGAAGAAATAGTGCACAAAATGTATCCACAGGCTAAAGTACTTAGAATGGATATGGATACCACGGCGGCAAAAGGCAGTCATGAAAAGATACTGGCTGCATTTGCAAATCATGAGGCAGATATTCTGATCGGGACGCAGATGATCGTAAAGGGACATGACTTCCCAAATGTTACACTGGTTGGAATTCTGGCAGCGGATATGTCTCTGTATTCCAGTGATTACAGAGCTTCGGAGCGTACATTTCAGCTGCTGACACAGGCAGCCGGAAGGGCTGGTAGAGGAGATCTAAAAGGAGAAGTCGTAATACAGACGTATACGCCGGATCATTATAGTATCGTGACTGCACAACATCAGGATTACACTGGATTTTTTGAACAGGAGATACAGTACAGAACGTTGTTAAATTATCCACCAGTTAGTAATCTACTACTGGTAAAACTCTCATCAAAGGATGAAAAGGCACTGGAACATGCAGTTTCCCTGATTCAGATCGGCAGAAATATTCTGCCGGATAAAAAAGAATTTCTGCAGGTGATCGGACCAGTCAACGCATCCCTATATAAAGCGAATGACATTTATAATAAAGTCATCTATATAAAATGCAAAAAATATGATACACTTACAGAGTGTAAAGATGAAATTGAACAGTTTACAAGAGAAAATTATTATTTTAGCAAAGTTTCGACACAGTTCGATTTTAATCCATTAAATATGTAAAAATATTATATATTTGGAATCACATGTAGTTGTTCAAAGATTACACAAATATATATGATAATATGAATGATAGAAATTTTAACTCAGGAGGATGCAGATATGGCATTAAGAAATATCAGGGTATTAGGAGAAAGCGGAGATGAAGTACTTAGAAAGACAGCAAAGGAAGTCACAGAAATGACTCCTAGAATTGCGGAACTCATCGATGATATGTTTGAAACGATGTACGAAGCAGCAGGTGTTGGTCTGGCTGCCCCACAGGTCGGTATTCGAAAAAGAATTGTTACAATTGATGTAGGAGATCAGCCATATGTATTGATCAATCCAGTAATTTTGGAAACATCAGGCGAACAGACAGGTGGAGAAGGTTGCTTAAGTGTACCTAATAAATCAGGTATTGTAACAAGACCTAATTATGCAAAGGTAAAAGCTTTAAATGAAAATATGGAAGAATATATTGTAGAAGGAACTGAGCTTCTTGCAAGATGTCTTTGTCATGAAATCGATCATCTTGATGGAATCATGTATGTAGATAAGGTAGAAGGAGATCTTATTGAAGCTGAGTTTGAAGGAGACGAGGAATAGATGAGAGTTGTATTTATGGGAACTCCTGATTTTGCATCAGGAATACTTGATAGTATTGTAAAAGCAGGCTATGAAGTCGTTGGCGTGGTAACGCAGCCGGATAAACCAAAGGGACGTGGAAAAGGTGTTTCTATGCCCGATGTTAAAGTGAAGGCACTTGAATATGACCTTCCTGTATTTCAGCCAGCAAAAGTAAAAGCTCCAGAGGCAGTAGAAGTGATCAGAAATATGAAACCGGATGTGATCGTCGTAGTAGCATTTGGTCAGATTATTTCAAAAGAGATTCTGGATATGCCAAAATACGGATGTGTCAATGTACACGGATCCCTTCTGCCAGAATATCGTGGTGCAGCTCCAATTCAGTGGGCAGTTATAGATGGTCTGAAAAAGACCGGTGTAACAACAATTCAGATGGATGAATCCATTGATACCGGGGACATCATCATGAAAGAGGAACTGGAGCTAGATGCGAAAGAAACTGGTGGCAGTCTGTTTGACAGACTGTGTACGCTCGGATGTGAAGTGATCGTCAAGACATTGAAAGCAATTGAAGATGGAACGGCAACGAGAACAAAGCAGGATGATGCATTATCCAATTATGCAAAGAAACTGGATAAATCTACTGGAAATATTAATTTTACTGAGGATGCGGTTAAGATTGAGCGTCTGATCCGTGGTTTAAATCCATGGCCAAGTGCATATACTCATATTAATGGAAAGACACTTAAAATCTGGGATGCAGATGTTGTTCCTGGAAAAGAATCAGTGGAACCTGGTGTAGTGACAGAAGTCGATAAAGATTCCTTCATCGTGCAGTGCAACAATGGAGCACTGAAGATTCTGGAAGTACAGATGGAAGGCAAAAAGCGTATGACGACTGATGCATTCCTTCGTGGATATCAGATCGAGGAAGGAACAAAGCTCGGCGAATAGAAAGGAGAATTCGTATGGCAGCACTTTATATGAATTATGGTTATTATGGATACGGTATGAGATATTACTTTGATCCAACTTATATACTGATTATTATTGCAGCGGTGATTGCGTTGATCGCACAGGCAAGAGTAAGCTCTGCATTTTCTAAATATTCCAAGGTCATGAGTAGAACAGGACTGACTGGGGCTATGGCAGCAGAAAGGCTACTTCACTCTCAGGGAATATATGATGTTACCATTCAACATGTATCTGGAAAACTGACGGATCATTATGATCCAAGAAATAAAACACTTAACTTATCAGACAGTGTATATAACTGTTCTTCTGTAGCAGCTGTTGGCGTTGCAGCACATGAATGTGGGCATGCAATTCAGCATGCAAGGGGATATGCTCCTTTGTCTATCAGAAGTGCACTGGTACCTGTTGCGAATATTGGATCTAAGTTATCCTGGGTATTTATTATTCTCGGTTTTATAATGAGCTATAATCAGACTCTGATTTATATCGGTATCTTTATGTTTTCACTGGCAGTACTCTTCCAGTTGGTAACACTTCCAGTCGAGTTCAATGCATCGGCAAGAGCATTACATTTGCTTGGTGATAATGGCATTTTGTATGATGAAGAAGTTCGTCAGACAAGAAAAGTGCTTTCTGCGGCAGCACTCACATATGTCGCAGCCGCAGCTTCAGCAGTGTTGCAGCTTGTGAGACTTATTATACTTTTTGGAGGAAGAAACCGTGACTAATTCGGTTAATCTGAGAGCAGTAGTTCTGGATGTTCTGACGGAAATCAATGAACATGATTCGTACAGTCATCTTGTAATTCGACAGGCTCTGAATAAATACCAGTATCTCGACAAAAATGAAAGAGCATTTATAACGAGACTGGCCAGTGGAACAATTGAAAAGCAGATTGAACTGGATTATATCATCAACAGCTTTTCGAAAACACCTGTTAGAAAAATGAAACCACTCATTCGTAATATTTTAAGAATGTCAGTGTATCAGTTAAAATATATGTCCCATGTGCCTGATTCAGCGGTGTGCAATGAGGCTGCCAAGCTGACTGGTAAACGTGGACTTACAGGTCTGAAAGGCTTTGTAAATGGGGTATTAAGAAATATAGCAAGAAATATTGAGAATGTAGAATATCCTATTAGAGAAAAGAAACCGTTACAGTATCTTTCAGTAGTTTATTCGATGCCAGAATGGATCTTAAAGCAATGGCTTACTGTATATCCATTTGAAACTGTGGAAAAAATATTACAGAGCTTTGATAAGGAAAGAGTCACATATATTCGTACGAATAGGACAAAAATCACTCCGGAACAACTGAAAACGAAGTTGGAGGAGGAAGGTGTGACAGTTAAACAGGCACCTTTCGTGGATTATGCTTTTGAAATATCAGGTTATGATTACCTTGCGGATCTTGAAAGTTTTCAGCAGGGACTTTTTCAGATTCAGGATCTTAGTTCAATGATAGCAGGCAGGGCAGCAGCACCGCAGGCAGGTGAATATATTATTGATGTATGTGCAGCGCCTGGCGGGAAATGCATCCATGCAGCTGAAAACATTCTTTTTGATAGTAAGCAAAGAGGAGAGCAAAAGTGTGATGGGTTTGTTGATGCAAGAGATCTGAGTGAGGCTAAGACAGAAATTATAGAAGAAAATATTGCAAGAATGCAGACAGAAAATATTTCTGTAAAAGTCTGGGATGCAAGAATTCCGGATGAGGCGGTAATAGAAAAAGCAGATGTAGTTCTGGCAGATCTTCCATGCTCCGGTCTTGGAATTATTGGCCGTAAGGCAGATATTAAATATAAAATGACAGAAGAAAAGCAGAAGGATCTTGTAAAGCTACAAAGAGAGATACTTCATACGATCGAACAATATGTAAAACCAGGTGGAAGACTTATTTACAGTACATGTACGATCAATTCGGCTGAGAACTTTGAAAATGTGAACTGGCTGCTTCAGAATTATAATTTTGAGTTGGAAAGTCTTTCGGAAGAGCTTCCATATCTGAAGGACGAGGAAACAGTACAGAATGGATACATTCAGCTTTTACCGGGAATGTATCATACCGATGGTTTCTTTATCGCAAAGTTGAGAAAGAAAAGATAGGAAACACACGACGGTAAAGAAAGGCTGACGAAACTTATGATAGAAAAGATAGATATAAAATCCATGACACTCGAGGAACTGACTGATTTTATCCTCGAGCTTGGAGATAAAAAGTTCAGAGCAAAGCAGATTTATGAGTGGCTTCATCAGAAATTGATTACAGACTTTGATGAAATGACTAATATTTCTGTTTCTTTGCGTGATAAACTAAAGGAAAAATGCTCTCTGACTGCGCTTGAAGCAGTAAGAGTACAGGTTTCAAAACTAGATGGAACTGAAAAGTTCCTCTTTAAGCTTGCAGATGGAAATCTGATCGAAAGCGTACTTATGAAATATAAACACGGTCATTCAGTCTGTATTTCATCTCAGGTAGGATGTAGGATGGGATGCAGGTTCTGTGCATCGACAATCGATGGTCTGGAACGTAATTTAAGACCTTCCGAGATGCTGGATCAGATTTACAGAATTCAGACATTGACAGGAGAACGTGTAGACAATGTGGTTGTAATGGGATCAGGAGAACCATTTGATAACTTTGAAAATTTGATTCGATTTATTCATCTTTTAAATGATGAAAATGGTCTGCATATCAGTGCAAGAAATCTGACGGTATCTACATGTGGCCTTGTTCCGAAAATCAGAGAACTAGCAGATATGCAGTTACAGATCACACTTGCCATTTCACTTCACTCTCCGAATGATGAGATGAGACGGTCCTTGATGCCGATTGCAAATAAATATGCAATCAGTGAGATCATGGACGCCTGTCATTATTATCTTGAAAAGACAAAGAGAAGAATTACATTTGAATACAGTCTTGTTCAAAATGTCAATGATAGCGCTGACTGTGCAGATCAGTTAGCGTCCTGGGTCAAAGGAATGAATTGCCATATTAATCTGATTCCGGTCAATCCAATAAAGGAAAGAAATTTTAAACAGACGCAGCAAAAACAGATTCAGTTTTTCAAAAACAGACTTGAAAAAAATGGAATAAATGTTACTATTAGAAGAGAAATGGGCCGTGATATCGACGGCGCATGTGGACAGTTACGCAGAAGTTATGCCGAAGAGAAGAAGGACTGTCAAATTTAATATGTTGCAAGAGTAATTTAGGAGGAGCAGACATGAAGGCATATGCAATCACAGATATAGGAGAGATGAGATCTGTTAACCAGGATTTTGTGTATTGCTCGCAGGAGCCTATTGGTAATCTGCCAAATCTTTTTATTGTCGCTGATGGAATGGGTGGACATAAAGCTGGTGATATGGCCTCCAGGTATACAGTGGAGACACTGGTCAAACTGATTGCTCAATCAGGCGAGAAAGACATTATTACAATAATTGATAAAGCGATTAAATCCGTTAATGGTAAATTGTTAGAAAAAGCAAAAGAGTCAGAAGATTATGAGGGAATGGGAACAACGCTCGTTGTGGCATGTATTAAGGATAAGGTACTGCATGTAGCAAACGTAGGTGACAGCAGACTGTATATTGTCAATGATGATATTCAGCAGATAACCAGAGATCATTCACTGGTAGAAGAGATGGTGTCACTTGGAGAGATAGAGAGAAAAGATGCCAGAACACATGATAAAAAGAATATCATTACCCGTGCAATTGGCGGAACAGATTCAGTGATGGCTGATTTTTTTACAGTTGATATCATGGATCAGGATAAGATCATTATGTGTTCGGATGGACTATCAAATATGGTTGAAGATAATATCATTAGGAAAATAGTAAGATTGTACGATAATATAGAAGAAGCAGCGGTTGAATTAGTACAGACTGCGAATAATAATGGTGGAAGAGATAATATTTCAACAATCATTATAGAACCATAAGCGGAAAGGTGAAAGTATGTTAAGAAGAGGAATGTTTTTAGCCGACAGATATGAGATCATGGACCGAATCGGTACAGGTGGAATGTCTGACGTCTACAGGGCGAAGTGTCATAAACTCAATCGATTTGTGGCAATAAAAGTATTAAAACAGGAATTTAGTGAAGATAAGACATTTGTATCCAAATTTAATATAGAGGCTCAGTCAGCAGCAGGTCTTATGCATCCCAACATTGTAAATGTATATGATGTAGGAGATGAAAATGGGATCCATTATATTGTTATGGAACTCGTAGAAGGCATAACATTAAAGAAATATATTGAGAAAAAAGGCAGATTAAGCAGCAAGGAAGCAATCAGTATTGCAATCCAGGTCGCACAGGGAATTGAAGCTGCACATAGTCATCACATTGTGCACAGAGATATAAAGCCACAGAATATTATTATCTCCAAAGATGGAAAAGTAAAAGTAACAGATTTTGGTATTGCCAGAGCGGCAACATCACAGACAATCAACTCATCCGCTATGGGTTCTGTTCATTATATATCACCGGAACAGGCAAGAGGTGGATATAGCGACGAAAAAAGCGATATCTACTCATTTGGTATTACACTTTATGAAATGCTGACAGGAACAGTGCCATTTGATGGGGATTCAACTGTAGCAGTAGCAGTACAGCATATTCAGGATGAAATACCGCCAGCATCCTCAGTGGTAGATGATATTCCAATCAGCGTGGATAAGATCGTAACAAAATGTACACAGAAAAAGACTGAAAGAAGATATCAGAGTGCAACTGAACTAATTGCAGATCTGAAAAAATCTCTCGTAATGCCTGATGTTGATTTTGTAAAAATGATGCCTATGTATGGAGATACCATTGTAGCCCAGGCAGAGGATGAATTAAAAACAGATTTGATCAATTCACTTCAGGATGAAGATGAAGACTCACTTTATGATGATGATGATGTTCTTGATGAAGATGATGACGACGAGGACGACGAGGACGACGAAGATGAGGAAGCCTCCAAAGATGATGAGGAAGATATCGAAGACGGTGGCAATGAAAAGCTCGACAAAATTATGAAATATATCGGTATTGGTATTGTTGTCATGATCATAATTGTAACAATATTTGTTGTAATCAAAGTAGTTAGTGCAGTAGGTGGTAAGAGTACAAAATCAGAAACGACAACAGAAGCAACACTGGCTTCTACAGAAGATTCAGATCAGGTTTCAGTACCAGATGTTGCAGGTATGACAGAAGATGATGCAAAAGCAGCATTGAATAAAGTAGGTCTTGGATGTAAGATCAGTAAACAGAATTCTGATACTGTGGCAGAAGGAAATGTCATTTCACAGAGTCAGAAAGCTGATAGTAAGGTTGATAAAAATACAACAATTACAATTACTGTAAGTTCTGGATCTAATACTTTTACAGTACCAAATGTAGTTGGTAAAACAGAAAGTGACGCATCTTCAACATTAAAGAATGCAGGACTGACCGTAAGCATTGATTATTCATTTAGTGATTCCGTTTCACAGGGCAATGTAATCAGTCAGACTCCATCAAAGGGGTCATCAGTTAAATCGGGTGATTCAGTAACAATTAATGTCAGCAGAGGAAAAGAGACTAAGAAGGTCACTGTTCCATATGTTATGGGTATGACAGAGAGCCAAGCAAATGAGGCACTTGATAATGCAGGACTGAAATATTCAGTTTACGGTTATCAGGAGAGCAGTAGTGAAAGAGGTATAGTTATTGGACAGAGCTACTCATCAGGGAAAGAAGTTGATGAAGGCACAGTTATTCAGCTGACTTTAAGTGCTGGTCCAAAACAGACAGAAGCAACGACCGAAAGTGAAAGTACAAAGGCTTCAACAAGTAACAAGACAGGTACTAATTAAGTATGCAGGGAAAGATTATAAAAGGAATTGCCGGATTCTATTATGTTCATGTGATCGGTACAGGGACATATGAGTGCAAGGCAAAAGGAATATTCAGGAATAAGAAGATCAAACCACTGGTCGGCGATAATGTGGAAATAGATGTGATCGATCAGGAAAAGTTCCTTGGAAATATCAATGAAATTCTTCCAAGGAACAACAGCCTGATTCGACCTGCGGTTGCGAATGTAGACCAGGCTGTTATCATTTTTGCAGTAACAAAACCGGAACCTAATTACAGTCTGCTTGCAAGATTTATTATGATGATGAATATGCAGAATATTGATACGGTTATCTGTTTCAATAAAAGAGATCTGGCACAGCAGGATCAGATAGAAAATCTGCAGAGGGACTACAGAGACAGTGGTTGTAAAGTGCTATTTACAAGCACCTACGAAGAACGTGGTATTGAAGAATTCAGGGAATTACTGAATCACAAAACAACAGTTCTTGCTGGCCCATCGGGTGTTGGAAAATCCTCCATCACAAATTTGATCCTTCCTGGTATGAAAGTAGAGACAGGAAGTATCAGCGAGAAGATTGGCAGAGGTAAGCATACGACAAGACATTCAGAAATCTTTAATGTGGAGGATGATACGTATATTCTGGATACACCTGGTTTTACTTCTCTTTACATGACAGATATGGAAAAAGAAGATGTTAGATTCTATTTTCATGAATTTGAGCAGTATGAGGGAAAATGCAGATTTAACGGATGCGCTCATGTAAATGAGCCGGATTGTGCTGTGAAACAAGCAGTTGAAGAAGGAAAAATCAGCAAGATCAGATATCAGAATTACATTGAGATTTATAATGAAATAAAAGAGCAAAGGAAATATTAAAATGAATATATTATCACCATCAATATTATCTGCAGATTTCTGCAGACTTGGAGAAGCAATTGAAACAATTGATCAGGCGGGTGCGGAATACGTGCATATCGATGTTATGGACGGGCTTTTCGTTCCAAGTATTTCATATGGCATGCCTGTAATCAAATCTGCAAGAAAAGCTACTAAGAGAGTCTTTGATGTGCATCTTATGATTAATGAACCAATTCGTTATATCGATGAGTTCGTAAAGTCTGGTGCAGACATCATTACAGTACATGTAGAAGCATGTGCAGATGTAGCTGCTACAATTCAGAAAATTAAAGCATCGGGTGTAAAGGCAGGGATTACATTAAATCCTGCGACTCCAGTTTCTAATATTGCTCCTTACTTTGAAATGGTAGATATGATTTTGGTTATGAGCGTGAACCCTGGTTTTGGTGGACAGAAATTCATTGCAAATTCCCTGGACAAGGTGAAAGAAATCAAAAGAATTCTTGAATCAAAAGGAATAGAAAGAGATATTGAAATTGATGGTGGCATCAATATTGATAATCTTCCATCAGCATTGGAAGCAGGAGCAAATGTGATTGTTGCAGGATCTGCAGTTTTTAATGGTAATGTTGAGGAAAATGTCGCAAAATTCAAAGAAATTATGAATTTATGGTAGAATTATAATTATTAAGATAAATTAAATACAGAAATCAAAATGCTATTTTTGTCCTAAAAGAACAAAGATAGCATTTTTTTTGTACGATAAAGTAGAATCAATGACACAGAACTCAATTCAAATGTAGTACTTTTACCTGATTGCTGTACGCAAAATGCGAGAAAAGTTCTATTGTATGTAAGCGTGTAAGGTAATATACTTTCTGTAACTGGCAATTGTCAGGGAAAATTGTAGTTTAAAGTTGATAATGATCCAGGTGTATTTATGCATAAAAAGCTATATTAAAAGTTATGAAAAGAAAAGAGGATGGAAGTCCATGAGCGAGTGGGAAGAAAACGACGAGGAAAATGAAGAAGAATTAGAGCGGGAACGTGAAGAAGAGGCTAGAAGAATAGAACTTGAGAGGCAAGCTGCCAGGGAAGATGCCATAAACCATATGAATACATATAGTTTGCTATCGGATCAGATTAATTCAGTTCTTGGTGAAGTCGTAGAAGAGCTCGACTCAGTGCAACAGGGACTGGACTCTATTCAAAGTTGTATGCTTGCATACCCGGATTCAGCACAAGGAAGATTTGTTGTACAGTTTGAATGTGCATGTCGAAGGTTTCAATATACAGAGAAGCAGTTGATGCAATATTTCTATGATGTGGTAGATGAATATCGTTCAAAATTACAGGATATCAGTGATTCGTATGATAGTTGGAATGAACAGTATGAAAGTAATTGTTAATACTCTTCATAAATAGAAAGGGGAATTTATGCACTTTACAGATGGGGAACTGGTTTTCTTTAATAGCATAACGGAAGAAAGAAAACTGGAAGGGATCAGGCTTAGTATGCCTGGAATCATAAATAAAGAAAGTTATATAATAGATACCCTTAAAACATTAAGGGAAAAGAATATACTTACCAAACAAAATAAACTTAGCAGAGATGGTGTGTTATATGCATTTGTATTTGAGGAGTTCAAACGGGCGCAGAGGCATCTTATTATTAATAATCTGCATCTTGGATTACAGGATGAGGGAAAGAGAATAGTTTGTATTGTCAAAGAAAGACGAAATTTGAATCAGATGCTGATTGAAAAACCAAGTATAATCATGTTAAAACTAATTCACGATTGCACGTATTTACAGCTGGAAACTCCAAGTGAAAAACAGCGAATCGTTCATCAGATAAGTAAAGAAAATATAAAGAATGATATACATAAATTTGGTGATAACAGACTTCATGTTCAAATAATTGAAAATGGATGTGTGAATTACAATAAAACATATTGTTGGCTACATGCAGAAGGCTATGTATACGATTATTTGGCAGAAACAGTGACTACAATATCACCTGTTCAAATGCGCAGGGAGTTGGCATCAATTTTATCAAACAGAGCTTATGATAGGGAAGAAGCTAATAAAACATGAATAGTATACTGGAGGTAATAAAATGAGTAAGTATGTGTTTGATGGAGAAGAGTTATATCAATATTCCTGTTTATTACGTCAGTTGACTTCTACTATGCAGGAGTCATATAATCTGGCATTGCAATTACAGACAGAGGTGGAAAATACAACGGCCTGGGCAGGAAAAACGCATGATGCAATGGTGGCTTTTCTTGATTTGATGTTGATGTTCCATAATAAGCTCAGTCTTGATAGTCCTGTTGATGCGGCAATTGCAGATTATGAGACACTTTATCAGATCCTGTCAGATTTCTATAGCTCTTTCCAGGAATATTTGGAAATGAACAAAATATAAAGAGGGGGATGTATCATGAGTGAGACAATTATATTTGGTGACGATATTAGTAGCTTTATAAGAGATTCACAGGAAATCGTTACCAAGTTAAATGAAGCTATTGTGTATACAGCATTAATTTTAAAACAGTGTGAGAGCGGCGATATGTATGATGGAAATGCATATGCAGAAATGAGTAAATTTGCAAACTCATTATTAACACAGATTAATAAATTAAAGAATTTTTACGAACTTGGTATCAGCTACATGGAAAATTCCAAAGAACAGATGGAAAATCTTGATCAGTTCATGGCTGATAATTTACGTGAATCTCTTTGTTCCAAAATCGCAACTAAAGGGGAAGAATAATGGGCGGAGAGAAGAAAATGGTAAATGATGACTGGCTGTGCAAAATAACGGATTGTGATGTTGACTACCAAGATTTGATCATGAGTATGGTTGATATCAATAAGAAATTACAGAAAATCGATGAGTATTTGGACGACTCAGACTTTTGTGCAGTTGGGTATGAAGATAAATATTCTAAGATAGAAGACGTACATGATAAATTAAAAACTTTAAGCGATTTTGTACAGAGACTGCCGGAAAAAATGGATGAAGTTGATAGCGAATATCTGAAAACAATTCAAAACAATTCACTGTATAAGCTAAGTCAAATAAAAGTTGAAGATTTTACTACTAAAAAAGTTGGTAGTTTGTCCTTGTCATATTCAGATCATGGAAATGTTGAGTCAGGTCAACTTACAACACTTAATTTTGCAGATTTCCTTGGAATTAGTGGAAATGAATACGATTTTGAGGAGGATTATGCATTTAGTGATGGAACAATCAATGATAATTGCATCAGAAGCTTTGCAGAACTCTTTAGACAGCAGTATGAAGAGGAAGTTGCGGCAGGAAATGTAGATACGATTTATGAATATTTGAATGGGACAATGACAGATGGAGAATTCGTGCAGAAAAGACAGCACAGCATTTATGTTGAAGCTTTTTCAGCTGTAGTAGATTTTATTCCGGTAGCAGGGCAGGCGAAGATATTCTGGGAACTTGCAACAGGAAAGGAAGCATTTACAGGGGATGAAATGACGTTTTCTGAAATGCGAAATACGGCACTTCTTGCTACGGCATCCGTGATCGCAACTCCATCAGCATTAAGCGGATTTTCCGCTAAACATTTTGAAGGAGCGGTTGTTGATCTGAATCCGGGAATCGGTACTGATACATTAAAAGAACTAAATCGAGAAGAAATTCGGTTTACGGATGATTATACAGAGCGTATAATAAATGAAGTATTAAATAAAAAGAATGATAGTATCGTTCATTCGTTCTCTGATTTACTAGGGGACGAGGAAGCAGGAAAATATCTGAATCATCTAGAAGAAGGTAGTAAGTCAGACTTGTCGGTAAGTGAGCTAAAAGGGATTGATCAAGCTGAAGAAAAAATAGCTCTGGATGAAGAAGCAGGAAAATATCTGAATCATATAGATGAAGGTAGTAAGTCAGATTTGTCGATAAGTGAGCTAAAGGGAATTGATCAAGCTGAAGAAAATATAGCTCTGGATGAAGAAGCAGCAAAATATCTGAATCATATAGATGAAGGTAGTAAGTCAGATTTGTCGATAAGTGAGCTAAAAGGGATTGATCAAGCTAAAGAAAAAATAGCTCTGAACGAAGTTGATATTAATGAACTTGGTAAATTAGGAAATGAAAGTGCAGTAACAGAACCAATTGAAGAGATACATGATCTCTCTTTCGTGGGAAAAAGTGCTGCAACAGGGGAAGTGGAAGAAGAATTCCATTCACTTCTAGGAGATATTCCACGTGACGAAATACCAGATAAATACGGAGAGTTTCTGAAAAATGGAAGTCAATGCTCACTCACAGAAGATGAAATCAGGGGCAATATCAAATTAGATTACCTGGAATATCAAAAGAAAGTAAAAGAACTGGAACAAAATGAAGCTGAGAAGATGGAGCAGGCTTTACAAAGAAGGTTAAGTGAGGGTGGTAGTGGTTCTTTAATAGATATTGATAAAATAAGACCACAACTTAAG
>CAJMQE010000051.1 GCA_905215405.1 uncultured bacterium | reverse complement strand
CGACTCATTTGACTGTATTTTTGAAAAAATATATTATCATCATATTTGTTTTCTTTCATCTGAATTCCCCTCGTTTAAAAAGTTATTTATCTCCGTTGCAATTTTTTTCACTTCTTTATAAAGCTTCTCGGTCATATCGTAGCATTCAAAAAGTGAAAGACCGAGTACTTCAAAAATATGATTAACCCTTTCGGCATATTTTTCAGGTTTATATTCAAAAGTTTCAAGCAGTTTTATAGCTTTCTTTTCGTTAATGCAATAAGCATGTCTATTTCTATGCTGGCAATAAAGTTTGCAAAATTTATAATTACATGCTCTCTTACTCCACAATATTCATCTGAATTTATCATAAAATTTTCAACTTTAATTTTGCTTTCTTCAACCTCATCATCATTAGAATCCGGTAATCCTTTTACATAAAGAAAAGTCTTTTTATTATCACTATCCATTTCCATAACAAGATCTGTTAAATTTCTTCCTTTAAGGGGCAAATATGTTTGAAATTCACTGCATGATCCATAAAAAATAAGTATTCTATTCACAGACAACACCTGCCAATACTATATCATAAATATCAAGACTATTATTTTTTGATTCTACTTCTTTTCCATCCAAAATATCTTCTGCGCTAATTTGTAATTTTTCTTTTTTTGACGAAACCTCAAATTCTTTCTCTAAAGTCAATTGTTCTTTTGTACAGGTTCCTACTTTTACACCATAATAATATAATTTCATTTTTGACAAATCTGCAAGACTATAACCATTTTTAAATGAATTGATATTAAAACGCAAAACATTTTTTGTCTCTTCTTCACCAGCCAGTAGCATTGCATAATATCCACGTTCTCCAAGCAATGCGTCATTTAATTTTTCCATATTCACAGGCATTTCTTCTTGTGGAACGATTGTCATATACGAACTATACATTTTATACATTGAAACTGAGTTATCCGGCGCATATACTGCATCTCCCTCGAATTTTTTTATTCTTTCATCGTTTGATGCAACAGAAATATAATCTGTTAATAGTGTATTTTTTAATGTTGTACCAAATATTCTAGACATATCTCCCGAAACACTACCGCTAGTACTTCCAGATATAGAAGCTTTAATAAAATTGATAATATTAAAACCGCCTTGTGCTTGTGCTTCCATCTCCGCAAGCATTTTAGCAATACGTTCTTTGTTTTCCTCTTTACTCCAATCCAGATGTCCTCCATTAACTATATCAATATAGTCTTGAGCCGCAATCTCATCAAAATATGTAACCTTCAAAAAAACAGGTGGCAATTTAGTTGTATTCTTTTTCCCATTATATTGTGCCTCCCTCTACTACAGGTTCCGCAAGTTCTTTCACATCTGTGTCAAACTCATCATTCGTAATAAGTGAAAACGTGTATCTTTCATCAAAAAGATCAATTAAATTTTCCACATCTTTGTAAGTACGCAGATTGATTTTATTTCCTTCTTGAATATCAAAGACACCCTTCCAGCGTTCTACATTATTTAACTTTTCAATTAATTCATCAGCTGATTTTTCAATAACATGGTAATTTTTTATACGCATCATTTTTTTTGAAAATTTAGTTGATGTTCTTTCTATATAATCCGTTAATTTATCATCGTTTGCTACAATATGTATATTAGAAATGTCTGAAACAGCTTTTCGAGCTGAAGTTCTAATAAAATCCTCAAATCCAAAATGTCTCTGCATTAAACTGATATCTTTCGTAACAATTTTGTTCCCTATGATTAGCATATTAACTTTTCTTGTAATGGTAAAAAGTTGGTCTGACATTTCAACAAATTGGTCTGTATGCTCTGTAGATAAAATCTTTATAAGAAAATTTTGCTTCTTCTTATTTGGAATAGCTGCAGGAGCAATTTGCTGATACGCCCAAAAAGATTCTTCGCTTCTTCTGAATCGAAATAATATAGCATCTGCTTCAGCACTCTCCTCCATTGTAAAATTAGTAATGTCTTCCTCCGGAGTACTTAATATTTCAAAAGGTTTGTATGTTTCATCCTGTTGAATAATGTAAAATTTATTTTGGTTATTTGCTATATTCTCTACCATTGTAAACTCGGCTGTTTCATCTAGAAACATAGTCTGTATAGACTCTACTATTGAATTCTGAATCCTCCGTTTAAAGCCTGCTTCTCTTTCCGCTTGCTCTTCGTAAAAAAGAAATCTTTTGATTGCAGCTTCGTCATTTTTCATCTTAATAAAAACATCAAATCCAAATTCATTGTCCATAAACATTTCATTAATGGCATTTTTTACATTATTTTCCGGATTATCATCTGCAATCTCTTCTTGAACCTCTTCTCTTTGGCTATCCATTATGCTTCCTCTCTTTCATCAATTTTTATTGTACATAACACACACATTATCGGAGATATATTTCCATTCCACAATTTTCTCTTTCACCAGCTTCGACTTGCATACCGCGATATACTTTTTTTCTTTACAACCATTTCTGCTCGGATTAATAAAATGAAATTTATATACCTTATATCCCAATATCGTCAAAACAGGATTTTGATAGTATAAATTTGTTTTCCACATTAATAATATGACCAATCCTAATATCCCAGAAAAAACTAAAAATCCTTGTATTGAACCTATATCATCTATTAAAAGTGGTAAAACAAATGAAACGAAAAATGTAATGCCTGAATCCGTTAACTCTTCATCAATGTCTATCTTTTCACCTGCATCAACAAATCCTGATGTCTGAACATTTTTAAATTGCCATATTGCAATTAGTCCACTAAAAATCCATATAATAGAAACCACAATAACTACAAACAGTAAGACAAATGGATGCCCCCAAATATTTAATATGATTGCGAATTCTCCCTTAGATAAATGTTGGATAAAATGTATTGCACTAACTATTGCTCTATAATCAAAATACTTGATTAAAATTAAAATAAAAAGTGGCAAAAACGATTGTAAAATTAGTTTTTTCTTTAGTTCTAAATTTTCTTCTCCCATCTTCGCCTCCAATATTTTTTAATAAATTCATTTCCACAAAGTAACAAATTACCATTATATTCCTGTATTATATCCTACTTCCCATAAAACAGCTCCAAATACTTCTCATAATATGCCCTAAGCCTATCTATCACCTGTTTCTTTTTCTCAGCTCTATTCCCGCCACCAAAACGTGAAACAGGAGGCATAATTGTATCAATATCGGTTCCAGTCGTTTTTAATATACCATCACGAAGAGAATTTTCTACAAACTTATGGGTTTCCTCTACCTTCAGTTTTTCCTCTGTGATAATTTCCATCAAATCATTTTCACGCTGCGCTTCTACAAATCTTCTCCATTCATCATCCACTTCCATCTGAGGAGTAACTGTTTTAATAAAGTCCTGTATGAGTTGCAATTTACTTCGAAGGTTTATACTTGAATTAATTGCTTTATCAATGGATACCAGTATTTCCTTATCCTTATTGCCATCTTCCTGGTACTTCTTTACAAGTAACAGAATGTAATCAATATTAATCTCTACCTGCTTAATCAATTCGATTTCAAACTCAATATCATCATTGATGTTTTCTTTCTTTTCATCTTCTTTTGGCTTGAACTGCTGGTATAGGTCAATGTATTGGCTCTGATAATCCTGAAAGTCTCTTGGCGTAAGAATTTCTTGTCCTACGAAATCATCAAATGAAGTAAGAATATTTTTCACACGCAGAATTGCTCCAAAGAGTCTAATAAATTCTTTCTGTGCATCTTCTCCCATGATAGGCTGTCCTACCGGGAACAACTGCTGCAATTTATCTATTAATTCAACATATCCATCATAATGTTTTCCATCTTCATCATAGCCGCTATAATATGCTTCAAAATTCTTTAACAGAACGATACTCCCAGCATCTTTATCTCCAAAGAGAGCAATTGCTTTATTATTTTCATCTTCCAGATTCCGAAAACAAACAACGTTTCCAAAAGTCTTAACCGAATTAAGAATTCGATTTGTTCTGGAAAATGCCTGAATCAGTCCATGATATTTCAAGTTCTTATCAACCCATAATGTATTCAGAGTGGTTGCATCAAATCCTGTTAAGAACATATTTACTACGATCAGAATATCAATCTCTCTGTTCTTCATTCTTAAAGAAACATCCTTATAATAATTCTGGAACTTGTCACTAGAAGTATCATAATTCGTCTTAAACATTTCATTATAATCAGTAATTGCCATATCCAAAAAATCTCTGGAACTTTGATCCAGTCCATCGGTATTTTCAGAATTCTCATCTTCCACAAAATCATCGGTCACTTCTTCATTCACACCATAACTATAAATAGTTGCTATACGTAGTCTCTGTGCTTCTGTAGCCGCTTTCATCTGCTTCTGGAATTCCATATAATACAATTTTGCTGCATCAATAGAACTTACTGCAAAAATGGAGTTAAAACCAGTCATTCGAACTCGCTGCTTTTTCTCTTCGATTTCATTTCGTTTCTTAGAAGAAGCGACTTCTTGAACATTGGTTAATACCGTAAATCCAAAAGACTCCCGATTTCTCTTTGTCTTTTGTTCAAAATGTTCACGAATATATTTTACAACCTCTGCAATTCTTCTTGGCTCTAATAAAGCTTTTTCTCTATCAATTGCTTTTACCTGTTCATCATTAATTCCTGCTTTTTCTTTAATTGTCTTGATATAGTCAATACGGAATGGCAATACATTACTGTCATTAATTGCATCCACAATGGTGTAAGTGTGTAACTTGTCACCGAATGCCTGAGGTGTTGTACGCAGATTATAATGCTTTCCAGTTCCAGCATTATCTGCAAAAATAGGCGTTCCAGTAAATCCAAAGATGTGATATTTCTTAAAACTCTTTGTAATCTTTACATGCATATCTCCAAATTGAGAACGGTGGCACTCATCAAAAACCAGAACTACGTGTTTATTAAAGATTTCATGGTCTTTATTTTTTCCAATAAATGAATCCAACTTCTGAATGGTAGTGATAATAATTTTTGCATTATCATTTTCCAATTGCCTTTTTAGTACTATGGTTGAAGTATTACTATTAGCAGCACCTTTTTCAAAGCGATCATACTCTTTCATGGTCTGATAATCCAAATCCTTACGATCCACTACAAAGAGCACTTTATCTATGTATTCAAGACTTGTTGCTAGTTGAGCCGTCTTAAATGATGTAAGTGTCTTTCCACTTCCAGTTGTGTGCCAAATGTAACCGCCTGCATCAATAGTACCTAATTTCTTATAGTTGGTTGAAATTTCAATACGATTCAGAATACGTTCTGTTGCAGCGATCTGATATGGACGCATTACCAGGAGTAAGTCTTCCGATGTAAATACGCAATACTTTGTAAGTACATTTAAAATCGTGTGCTTAGAGAAAAATGTTTTTGTAAAGTCCACAAGATCTGGAATCAATTTATTATTTGCATCTGCCCAATACGAAGTAAACTCAAAGCTATGGCTAGTCTTTTTACCCTTTTTCTGACCGTCATTCTGTTCCTTTAAATGAGCATTTCTAGTTGTATTGGAATAATACTTCGTATTTGTTCCATTTGAAATAACAAATATCTGAACATATTCATATAAAGCACATCCAGACCAGAAACTATCTCTCTGATAACGATTAATCTGATTAAATGCTTCCCTAATTGCAACCCCACGTCTTTTTAATTCTACATGAACCAACGGAAGTCCGTTTACAAGGATTGTGACATCATAACGATTGTCATGCTTTGCACCATCATCCTCTGAGACCTCATACTGATTTAACACTTGCAGTCGATTGTTATGAATATTTTTCTTATCAATGAGCTTGATATTCTTTGTTGACCCATCATCTCGCTGTAATGTCTTTACATGATCATCCTGAATCGTTCTTGTCTTTTCTTCAATCCCTTCATTGGCATTGGCTATATAATTGCTAAAAAATCTTTCCCATTCTTTATCTGTAAACTGATAATCATTTAGCTGTTCGATTTTCACACGCAAATTAGATATCAGAGACTTCTCATCATGGATGGTAAGCCTCTCATACCCTTGTTCTGAAAGCATTCTTATAAATTCATTTTCTAGTGCTGCTTCACTTTGATATTGTTCAGATCTTTTACTCTCTGGTGTATATTCAGCAACAACGGTACTTTCGTTGCTTGCTGCAACTATATTAAATGTACTCATGCGCCTAACTCCTTAAATGTCAGTAACTTGTCTCTGTAATATTCGTATTGCTTTCTGCGTGTCTCAATTTCTGCTGGGAGACCTTCTGTAATGTCGTTACACAAATCATGAAATTTATCCAAGATATTCGCAATTCTTTCTTGTTCTTCCAGTGAAGGTATTGGAACTAAAATCTCCTTTAATGCTGGAACACTTGAATGAACAACTTTACTTTTAACTTTACCCTTGCTTTTTTGCATTTGAGCATTTGTTGTTGAAAGTGCATATGATAAATAACGTGGATTTTGATTATGTTTCAAAACAACTATGTCTCCACCTGCCAAACATTTATCATCCCCTAAATATGCAATAGATTTAGCAATTTCTTCTACACTTTCACCTGTTATTGTAAATAAAATATCACCATATTCAAAATACTTTTTGGATTGAATTTCTTTTTCGTTTGTATGTGATTTACATTCTTTGAAGCTAATATCATACGATGTGTAAATTTCGCCATATCTTACACATGGAATTCCTTCTTCTGTAACCTGATCACGTTTTATTCCTGCTCCTCGATACATATCCGTTGAAATATCCTCGAGCCTTTTCCATTCTACATTTTTCCCATCAAATGCAAGTAAATTATCACGATAATACTCATACTGCTTCTTTCTTGCTGTAAGCTCTGCTGTAAGCTCTGCTGTAAGCTCTGCTGTAAGCTCTGTGAAACTATCCAAAATTCGAACAATTTCATGTTGGACTCGGAGTGGCAGAACAGGAATTAACAACATTTTCAATTTTTCAGAACTTAAATTCGGTTGAGCACCAGTTCCAGAAGATATTTCCAATATCTTATTACTTATGCTTAAAAGCCAGTGATATAGATAACGATTTTCAATTTTGTCTTTTTGGGGAATGAATTTACCCACACGTTGATTTAAATACAGTTGTTTCGATGTTTTATTTATTCCTATTTTACCAGTAGTTGCCCCCGACATAGCAACTACTATATCATCTTGCTCTACGATATAAGAATCTAAATTTTCTTGGTAACTCTCTTTATCAAAATATGCATAATCATCTTTTGTTAAATAACCATTTTTAATATTAGTAATTCTTAATATTGGACATCCTGAGCTGCTAAATAAGGCGCTCTTGAAGGCAAACCCATTCTTGAAATTGCATACGTTTCCCAGTTCTATATACTCCACCCCATCCGGACACAACTCCTCTATCAATTCTTCTAATCTACTCAACAATATCACCACCTTCGTCTTCTATTAAAAACCTGTCAAAATCACTCTCAAATAACTGATCCTGTTTAACTCTATATTTTTCAAATTCAGCTTCTGCATGCTGTTTTGCTATCTCCGCTGAAATAGTTCCTGCATTAGTTAATATTTCTTTTTGTGATAAACGAAGTATTCCTTCAAACTGCTTTCCCCAATCTTCCATTGTCATGGGAATCTGTTCTTCCGCTCTCATTTCAGCCAGATCTAAGTACGCATTCACGATTCTAGACATTGCTGTTAATTCTTTTTCTGATAAATAATTTTTAGCAACCACTACATCGAATTTCTGTATTTTCCCATCTGGTGCATCTTTCCATGTAGTTAGTCCCATATTTTCTTTCTCACTATCTGCACGATGAAAGATTACCTCTGCTGCAGTTTCTCCATGTATTGCCCAATGAAGCTGATTTTGAACTTTAGCAAAAAAAGCTTTAGTCAAATTTGCCTTTGGATCATAATCTATACTGGTAGCATAGATATCCGTAATCTTTTGATAAAATCTTCTCTCTGATAAACGGATTTCTCGAATTCTTTGTAACTGCTCTTCAAAATAATCTTTTGTAAGTACAGTTCCACCATTTTTTAATCGCTCATCATCCATGGCAAATCCTTTGATGGTATATTCTTCAATCACATCATTTGCCCATTTTCGAAACTGTACTGCTCTTGGAGAATCGACTTTGTTTCCTACTGCAATAATCGCTTTCAAATTGTAATGTTGTGCATTATATGGCTTACCATCACTGGCAGTTATTCGAAAAATTCGAATAACTGAATTCTTATCTAGTTCACCTGATTTAAAAGCCTTTTGTAAATGATAATTAATTGTATTCACCTTTACATCATAAAGAATTCCCATCATTTTCTGAGTTAGCCAGACATTTTCATCTGCATAAATAGCATTTACATCACTTTGTCCTGTAGCCGTTAAAAATGTTAAATATTCAGCAGCTGAAGAGCGAACTATGGAGACTTCATTCTTTTTCTTTGCCATCCTTACACCTCGATTTCTGCAATAATCTTATCGATTTCATCTCTAAGAACCTGCTCTCTAGCTACAATTTCGGCAATTTCTTTATTCAACACATTTATATCTATTTTTTCTCTGGTATCTTTTTGTTCCACATAAGAACTTACCGAAAGATTATAATCATTTTCTCCTATCTTATCATTTGGCACTAGGACAGATACATGCTCTTTAACTTCTCGGTTTGAATAGATAGAAATTATCGTTTCAATATTTGTATCTGTGAGTTTATTGTTATTTGTTACCTTGATACATTCCATTGAAGCATCAATAAACAAGGTGCTATTTTCAGACTTTGATTTTTTAAGAACCATAACGCACGTTGCAATGCTGGTACCAAAAAACAGATTGCCCGGAAGCTGTATTACGCAGTCTACAAAATTATTATCAATCAGATATTTTCTAATCTTTTGTTCTGCTCCACCACGATACATAATACCAGGGAAACAAACTATGGCTGCTGTTCCATTGGTTGCAAGCCAGTGAAGTGAGTGCATAATAAAAGCTAAATCTGCTTTTGATTTTGGTGCAAGAACACCTGCTGGTGAAAATCTTTCATCATTAATGAGAAGCGGATTAGCATCCCCTTCCCAGTTAATACTATATGGCGGATTAGAAACGATAGCCTCAAAAGGTTCATCGTCCCAGTGTCCTGGTTCTGTTAATGTATCACCATGTACCATATCAAACTTATCAAAACCAATGTCATGTAAAAACATATTAATTCGACAAAGATTGTATGTTGTAATATTGATTTCCTGTCCAAAGAAACCTTGTCTTACATTATCTTTTCCTAATATCTTTGCAAATTTCAAGAGCAAAGAACCTGAACCGCAAGCTGGATCATATACTTTATTTACTTCTGTCTTGCCAACAATAGTTATTCTTGTAAGAAGTTCTGAGACCTCCTGAGGTGTATAATATTCACCACCACTCTTACCTGCATTGGATGCGTACATACCCATCAGGAATTCATAAGCATCGCCAAATGCATCAATGGTATTATCTTGGTAATCCCCTAATTTCATTTCTCCCACACCATTAAGAAGTTTTACTAATTTTTCATTTCTCTTTGCAACAGTACCACCTAATTTATTACTATTCACATCAATATCATCAAATAATCCTTTGAAACAATCTTCGCTATCTGTCCCCTGTGCAGATGACTCAATATTACGAAATATTTTTTCCAATGTCTCATTTAGGTTTTCATCATTTGAAGCCTTTGCACGCACATTACAAAATAATTCGCTTGGAAGTATAAAATACCCTTTAGTTTTAACCAAATCTTCTCGTGCCTGTTCTGCATCACTATCTGATATCAAAGCATAAGCAAAACTACTATCTCCTGCTTCATGCTCACCATCATTTACAAATCTTTCAAAATTTTCTGAAATATATCTATAAAACAGGATACCCAATACGTACTGCTTGAAGTCCCATCCATCTACGCTACCACGTAAATCATTTGCCATACTCCATATAGTACGATGTAATTCATCTCGTTCCTGCTCTTTTTTGTTGTCTATCATTTTACTAATCCTCCAATTAAAATTTTGTATTTTATTAAGTCCAATCCAGCAATCCACTACTTAAGTCTACCACATCTACCTGTCCCTTTTTCAGGACTCACACTATTTAAGTGACAATTTTTTCAACACTTCATATGCCTTAGCCGTAACAATATACCGCCCCTTCGTATGAAGCATTTCAACATACCCATCGTCAATCAATTCCTTCAATATCTGATTCACCTTAAGTTTCCCACAGGGTACCAGATTAGCTATTTCTTGCTGATTCAATGGGCAGATGCTCTTCCCATCAATTTGTAACTGGTTTTCCTTCAGAATTACTAATACCTTTGTTTTTTCATTTACAAAGCCAAGTATTTCATTCATATTCTAATCCTCATTCTCTAAAAAACATTTTTTTATGGTTTTATTTTAAAACCATTTTACCATAACCACTTTTGCAAAACAAACGATTTCTAAAGTTTTATGCTAATAATTATTTTAATAAAAAAACGTGTTGTTACTTGTAATACATACCAAATAGCAACACGCCCCTAAACTACCTGCTTTTATCCCATTTCTTTTCCTGCGTTCCATTAACCCTATTCATCATCTTCGCCTCATAAATCGCCTGATATCCTTCAAACAATTCTGAACTGGACATCTTTTGATTCATCTTCCTCATAACTTCTTTATACAAGTTCAAATTGTAATTATTATCTGCCATATCAAATTCAAAATACTTTGCCTTAGAAGCCACAGATAAAAGAGAATATGATTCAGGAGTAATTCCATCCACCAGCATCTCCACAGCTATTAATTCAGATTGTTCGTCGATCAAGCTGGATTTATAAGCAACTTCTAGTTCTTTCGCTTCATCATAGACCTCACCAAAATAAATTGGATGACCAATACGTTTAAAATAAGCTTCCACCATAGCATAGGTGTCTTCCTTACCCATCATCTTATAGCGCTTCACTTTTTCATCTACAGATAAAAGAGAATACTCCGAGAACCTATTAGGAAGCGACTCTTTATGATCCTCTAATTCAGATTTTGCATCCATTCTAACCGCTACAGTGTTTTGTAGTTCACACTCACTGGCCAGTTCCTCCGCTCTTAACGGAACATCCTTATATTGCGGCTGCTCTATATATCCCCTTATCTCCTGATTTTCTTGAAAAGCTTCAACCCATTTAGGGTTCTCCTCATAAGATACCATCGGCTTCTCCATTGGTTTCTGAACCTCAAATACTTTCTCATCGTCCAAATACAAATCTTCCCTTACAAGTTCAGCTTTCGACTCCACTATTCTCTCCTCAACAAACTCAGGAATTTCAATCTTATTCGTAGAATTAATTTCTTCAAATTCTGATATCACATCCATTGCAGTATCTAACTTTTCAACCAAACATCGCTCTGCCATTGCAACCATATTCCTGGCTTCCTTTTTCTCAACCTTCAGCTGATCCAGTTTGCCGTACTCGTCAATTCGCCATTGCTGATACGCTCTCCAATCCCCATCAGAATCTTCCTGCAACTTGTGAAACAACATTAAGTCCTTTGCATACTTGGCTGATTTCACATAAAAGCGTTTCTGCTCAATCATACGCAAACGATACATCTTACCATAAAATTTCTTTTGATAGGGCGACATATTACTCCGCTTTATCCAAACGATGATACAACTTACGTCCTGGCATCTTCACTGTAAGATATTCTTTCGGCTTGAATTCATATCCTAGTCGCTGCATTAAAAACAAAAAATGCTCCATACTCCCAGCATAGGAAGCACAAAACATTGCGTCTCGGTAAATCATTTCTTTAAATGTCTGTTCATACTGCCATTCATTTCTAGAGAGATTCTGTGAATTCTTCACATATTCTGCTTCGATGATGGATAAACCATATTCCTTGCATAGCTTATTGGTAATGGGTTGAATTATGTGCTTCCAGTCACCCTTCTTATAATCATACTTTCTGCCATCAAGAAGGCTCACGCTATTCCAAACGATGTGACTATGAATATGATCTTTATCAATATGAACCGCATAAACAGCTTCATATCTCTCACCTAGAAATTCCTCAGTGAACCTTCGCGCCATATCAAATGCAATTTCTGGTGTTCCCTCTCCCGGTTTCAAGGACAATACGATATGATAACCTTGCCTCTTATTCGTCTTTTGAAATAACTTCTTTGTATCCATCATCTGCTCAAAGGCTGTTTCTGGCAGACAGTTTACACTGCCCACCAAAAATAATTTCTCAGTCTAATCTGGATTCTGAATATACTCCAGTGCATTTTGAAGATGTTGCGCCGGATTACGGTTTTTTTCCGAATTCATGTGCATGATTTTCGTAATTGCCATACGTCTAGTACCTCCTTCAAAATATCATGAAGCTTTACCACTTCCTGACGCGCCTCTTCTATTGCAGAAAAATATATCTGACCTTGAGCGTTTGCTAAATGTGCCATCTGGTTCACATTGTTCGATACTCCAGAAACTTTTCTGATTAACTGTGCCCTATCTGCCACAAATGTTGGATCAATCCCTTTTGCATTCTGAATCAAAGCTCGCAAATATTTACTCCGATCCATTCCTGCTGATTTCGCATCTGATTCCAGCTTTATAAAATCTTCCGCTGATAATTTCAAAGAAACGTGACAATCCTTCTTACAGGATAGGTATTTTCGTTTTCCATTTGTCATATAAAAATCCTCCAATCTTCCGTTGTGTTTTGGTACAAATCTCTCTTATCTGTGCCATTGTCTTTATCTCCTTTCTTCCCTGGCTAATGCCTGGGTAATTCTCTTAGTACGGTTCACAGGGTTTGCACCTCATGCTACGCATTCGGTGTTTTGGCGTTCGCAATACATTTCCCATGCAAGCATGGTCTCTGCTTGCTCACTGGTTTTGCAAGATACGGAAAAGGTAGCACTTTTCCCATCCGCAACAGCGGACGTCTTGGCAGGAGCACCTGCACCCGATATTTAGCCCACCGCAGTGGGCGACAAAATATACAATAAAATTGCACTTATGATATTTACCAAAAGCATAAAAATATCAGAAATGAAATCTATCAGCCTCCTCTGATTGCAAAAAGAAAGACATCTGATGTCAGACTGGCTTATTCTTGATGTCATCTTTTCACAAGTGATTTCATTTCTGATTTCTTTTAGAAAATATTGTCCAAATCCAGGTACTCATTGTCAGCAACTTCCGCTTCACTGATATCAGCTTTGATTTCAGCTTCCTTTACCTCAACATTGGGCGAAGTACAAATAGCCTTTTCATCAACAGCACCGCCTGTATACTTCTCTGCAAGTGCTCTCCCAATAGAAGACACACCATCTGTTTCTCCTGCCAACAAACCAATCAAAAATCCGCCAACCACCTTGGGCAGGTCTGCTGTCAATTGTTCCATCACGCCATGTGTAATTCGCTTAATAAATTCTTCTTCACGCTCTCGTGTCTCCAAATAAGGATCATCCTTTAATTCTGCCATCTTGTGATAATAGCTATTAATTGCAGCAATTATAAAATCCTGCTGTGATGAACAAATCTCCTTATCCAGTTGGTGAAGATACTCCCATGCCTCCTTATGCTTAGGATTATTGGCATAGAAGCGAACGGTCTTTTGCTCTGTGTCCTTCATTTGCCCCAACTCCCTTCCTAAGCACGTCTCTGTTTACGCATTGCAAGATAGCAGAAATACTCGAAGCCTTTGGCATTGACACAAATATCATGATTAAAAGATACTCTTGCCGGTTCATACTCTCCAAATAACTCTACCAGCTTTGCTCCACCACCCATAAAATGCAGTTTCATCAGTTTTGAATTATAGCCAAGCTCCTTTAATTTCAAGAAAATACTTTGCACATAGGTCTTTGCTGTCTCTTCCATAAACATCAAATATTCTTCATCCACATCGGCTCTTCCCTTCATAAGATAGGAATTTAAGAGGCTTTCATCCAATTCCACCTGAAACTTATTTAACACCGTATCGTGAATCAACAAAGCGCATTGTTTCACGCCAAGGATTTCCGTCCACATCTCTTTCTCAATGGTTCTACCATCCTGAAGATACATAACATTCATGGTTCCATTTCCAATGTCAGCCAACATATTAAGCCCCTGATAAGAACCTAACTTTTCTGCCACAGCAGCATAACATTGTGGCATTACACTGCACCCGGTAATGTCTACAAAATATTTGCTTCCACAATAGGTAAATTCCACATGTTTATTTCTTAGCAAATACTTCTTGAACTCTTCCTGCTGTACGTCCCTCCATTTCAGTGGTAACCCTACCGCAAGGTGAACTCGCTCTCTTGTTATTCCTCTTAATCGAAGTTCCTTTGCAATTGCTGCAATGGTAAGAATATAAAAATCATCATCGTTAATTTTTTCAGATGCATATGGCTTATGTCCTTGATTCAGAACATAATACTTTCCCTCAAAGAACAGATAATCTCTGCTCATAATTGGCTCTGTGTCATATACCGCCATTCCATTACTAAATACTATATTTGCTGTTTTCATATTTCCGAAACCGTGATCTACAGCAATAATCAGGCTCCCATCTACTCTATATTGATTCATAAAAAATCCTCTCTTTCTTCTGTTTGTTTATTTAGTGAAACTGTCTGACTACATCATGAAGCACAACTTCTTCTGCCATCATTCGCGCCTGGTTGCGAAGGTGTAACTGCTCGATAAAGGAATTCGGATTCTTTGGTCTATGCTTATTCAGCCATCTGACTTCAATGTCTTCTAACAGTTCGTATGCTGTTTCATTGACCATTTCAGCTCGCTCCTTTAATTCTCCAAAGCGCAATAGACTGCGATATCGCTGTGGGTATGTTATCTTAATATGTTCAATCCACATACGACCATATTTCCCAACATTAAGGCACTGATTATCCTCCGTTGGAACAGATAAAATAGGATAAAAAATTCCGTCAACCTCCTGATATTCTATCCCCAACTTCTCAAATATTGTTTCTTCCTTCATGACACATACGTCCTTTCTTTTATAATCTGCAAGACCGCAACACTGCAAAGCCTATTGTGTTTGCAACCTTGCAATCATGTGTAACACCGAAAATTTAAGACCGTAAAATCTGATAGTTTGCAATGTTGCGGTCTTACTATCAAATCTCATTCATATCATCTTGTTTCAAATCCCAGTACCAGATATTGTTGACTGGCTTTGCTTTAATTCCTAATTCCTTCTTGGCACTTTCCAAAGTTCTCTTGGAAATTCCTTCACCCGAGGCAATATCCATAATCTCACTACTTGGCATCATGATTTTGTCTGCGCTCAAATCTTTCAATAACAGCTTTGCCTGCTCCAATTTATTTGCTTTTGGAACAATACCACCAAGAACTTCATCTGCTGTAATGTCATAATCACCTATCCAGCAAAATCCATCTTCCACTAGAGCAAATGCTTTGGCATGTCCAAATGCAGCTAAGTTATTCTTAATCTGAATCACAGCCCTCATTTGTTCCTGCCCTTCAATTCGCCCAACTAGAATCACGCTTCTTGCAACTGCAAAGAAATCTATGGACCCCATACCACGATATGCCGCTTTTGCTCCACCACCTTTATTCATATGACCGATAAGAACAATGGCGCACCCCGTTTTCTCAGCTAATGCTCCAAGCTTTTTGGTCATATCGCGAGCTTCATTTGCACGGTTCATATCCGTACCACCACCTAGATATGCTTGAATTGGATCTAGAATAAGCAGTTTTGCTTGTTGCTTCATTATCGCTTCCTCTAATCGCTCATCTACCATAGATACTGATTTTTCACTTTCATCTTTAATAGAAATTCGACTACAATCAGCTCCTGCAAGTTCTAGTCTCGGCTTTACCGTGTCAGCCAAACCATCCTCTGCTGTTTGGTAAATTACATTTATTGGATCCGCAGGTTTCATTTCATCATCAAGACCTTCTCCCTTTGATAGCCTCGCAGCTATGTTCAACACCAAAGTACTTTTACCATCTCCAGGATCACCCTGAATAATAGTAAGTTTTCCATATGGAATAAATGGGTACCAAAGCCAATCTATGGAACTCGCCTGAACGTCTGCCATATTAATCATCTTTAGTTCAACTTTTGTTTCCTCCACAATTCTCACTCTCCTTCCCGGCTGTACTTTTTACTTCCCACAAATATCGTGCGCCTTCAAGCATCCATAGAATAGCTTTTAACATATATTCGTAGTCCAGCTGTAATTCTTGTATTGCTTCACCGGTTATCTGAATATTTTCTGATAAAATCTGTTCATGCAACTGATGAAGATTTTGTTGCATTTTCTGCAATTCTTCCACCAGCACATATACCGTCTCCTTCTTACCAACAACACAGACACGATTATAAATACAGGAACGGACAAAATAATCTTTCTTCCTCATTCCACTTGCCTTAATCTTTGCTTCAATTTCTCTTCTCTCGTAATCCGAGATACGAAAACTGATCGTTGGATTCTTATGAACTCCCGGCATTATTCCTCACCTTCCTTATCTGGAATCACAAATGCATTATTTAGCATGGTTGCCATCTGCTTTTGCTCACTTGGAAACATATGTGCATAACGAAAAGTTATATCCGAACTTTCATGACCAACTCTGGAACCAATGGCTACCGCTGTAAATCCCATATTGATTAAAAGAGATACGTGTATTTAACGTTCATAAGGGAAAATATAGGACAAAAAAAAAGCCGCATAACCGGCTCATCTGTAAAAAATCAACTGTTTAATTAGAAAATATAACTAGTTTACATTAGTTCATCATGTTATAATTATATCGTCTGTATTGTCGTATTATTTATTCGTATACTTTATTTACAATATCTATTCAAGATTAAAATAGAATTGAGAAGGTAGTAAATTGAAAATTATTGGGAAATTAAGTTTTATTTGTACAATATTATTGGCGGTAATAACAATATTGTTCATGGTGCTTAGAATATCTGAGTTTTTTAAATGGTATTATATTCCAATAAGTGCAAATATCATATCCAGCCTTTTATGTATCTGTTGGATATGTGAAATAATAGTTGTATCATGGAAATTATCATCATACATGAAAATACATCATGAAAGAAAACTAGAAAAAGCGATTGTTTCAATTGTTACAGTTGTATTTGGAATAATATTGACAGTTGTAATTATAGGGATAACTTTTTCATATAACTTAAGACTTGCTACTAAAGTTGAACAATATGATAGCCACATTGCGTTATATGTTTCAAATACATTTATTCGTACTGAATATCGCCAACCTTATTATATGTATGAACAAAACTGGCTGTTTATGAGAAGCCTAAATGATAAGGAATTGGAAGATGCCGTTCGGAGTTATGGAGTTCCCGAAAACTATTACAATCACATAAATTGAGAAAATAACAAATCTCAGATTGTTAAGCTGATAAACTGAAATATAAATTTGAGAAGGCGGGTTAAATATGGCAGAAAGAATAATTATGTTAGTATGTTTTTTTATGTGCTCAGTTCCTTTTTGGATAATTTCAACTTTCAACAAAGACAGTATTACACCCATTTCTTTTTGGAGCGGGGGAGAGAATAAGTTAAATTCAAAGCTTAAAAATGTAAAGGATTATAATTATGAGATGGCTTTGCTATATAGAAAATGTGCAATTGCATTTTTGATTACTGGAATAGGTTCGTGTATCTATCCTATTATTGGAATTTTATTCCTTGGAATAGAATGTACAATTGGAATATTTTTTCTGTATAAAAGTTATAAAAATATTTTGAATAAGTACAGTTAAACTCATGTAACAACTCACAGTTTGTGAGCACATTATTTTAGTATGCTACGAGTAGCCTCATTCTCACATATTTAAGAAAATAAATTAAATATCGAAATAGCAATTTATGAAACACGGCAAAATGGATTTACCCCTTTGCCGTGTTTTTCTAAACACTAACAGTTGCTACCATAATACTAATTTCATCCAGCGCAGTACCATTACCTCTGAAAAAGTTTAATAATATCCCCGATTCTTCCCGCATCCTTTCACATACCAATGGACAATTATATAAATGTTTCTTCTTATTGACAAAATGTAATGAGTTGATTACAATTGATAATGTAATCAACTCATTACATTTTGGAAGGGAGAAGTTACTTTGGTAATAAATAAAATAAAGGTTTTGCGTGCGGAACGGGATTGGACACAGGAAGATTTGGCAAGTAAAGTTGGGATTTCACGACAAGCAGTCATATCAATAGAAAGATATAAATACACTCCGTCTCTGGAATTAGCATTTAAGATTGCAGACACGTTTGGGATTTCTATAAATGCAGTTTTTGAATTTAAGGAGGAAAAATAATATGATTGAACAAACCATTATCTTAGCTTTTCTTATTTTAGCGTTAGGAGCAACACTTTGGCTTTATTTTTTTAAAGCGAAAAAACAAGTTGTGTATAAAGGAGATGAACGCTGGCAGATGCTTCAATTGAAAGCAAATCAGGCTGCAAGTATATCAAATTATATTTTACTAATATTAGTATTTCTCGGAACCGTGATTCCAATGTTTACTGATACAGAAATTGTGTTTTCACTTCAAAGAGTAACTATATATGTAGAAATGTATATTGGTATACGAAATTTGATTGAATTAGTCGCAATTAAGTATTTAGATAAAAAAATATAGCATGCATTGAAAATATAATTAAATTGATGAGCTTAAGAATTTGTAGGGCACACTGTTTGAGCATACTATGCAAAATAGTCTATTTAATTGATACTTTGAACATATGAACCAAATAGAAATAATGTAAAAATTGCAAGGACATTTACATTTTACTTACGATTACAAGAATGTCATTTTCCTGAATCTTCGTATTTCCATTTGGGACAATTGTCTTTTCTTCTCGTTTGATGATGGCAATCAGTGTATTCGTATCTGTTTTTATGGACTGTATCTTTTTCTGATTCCATGAATGCTGCTTTGTGATTTTCTGTTCAATCACCTCGACATTCACTTCATCATTACTTCCAGGAGCGGCAATGACCATAATGTCTCCAATTTCTATTCGTGTACTTCCATTTGGTATGAGAGCAGACTTCTTTTTGATTATCGTTACAACCAGCATTTGTGGGGGCAGATCAAGATCCTTTATCTGTAATGAGATCCACGGATGGTTTTTTGTTATTGGAAGACGGATCAGCTGGACATCTCCTTCTTCTTGATAATCTGAAAATGTCTTTGAGATATCCCCTTCTGTATCAATCATATCAAGCTTTCTAGCAATGTAGGGCAGTAGTGTTCCTTGAATTGCAATCGAAAACAACACTATGCAGAATACAATATGAAAAATATCATTTTTAAGATATGCCGGATTCACTGTAGCCATGATGGCAAATACAATGGCCGATGCACCTCTGATTCCTGCAAATGATACAAGTGCAATTTGGTTCAAACTACAACCAAAAGGCTTTAATATTGCAAATACAGAAACTGGCCTTACAATCAATGTCAAAAAGACTGTGATTGCAAGTGCTACGCCGATAATCTGAGGCATTTGAGATGGAAAAGCCAGTAGTCCCAGAATGAAAAAGATATAAATCTGCACGAGCCCAGTCAGGCCATCAAAAAAATTGATTAGTACATGTTTGTTCTTCAATTGCTGATTACCAACAAGTATACCGAATATGTAGGTACTTAAGTATCCGTTGCCACCGAATTGCTCGGGTAATGAAAAGGATAAGAAGACCATTGCAACAAAGAATACGATTTCCAGTCCATCCGATTTTAATTGAAATTTTTTGTATAAATAGATGGAAATATATGCCAGTGTAATCGCGCACACTATACCTACAATAAACTGCGCTGCAATCATGAATGCATATCTTCCGGGTGATGTCGATCCATTCATCAATTCCAAAATGATAAGTGTCAGCATATATGCTGTTGGGTCATTGCTACCGCTTTCTAGCTCCAGCATAGATGAACTTTGGTCCTTCAGTGCCAGTTTCTTTGATTTTAATATAGAAAAGACCGATGCTGCATCTGTAGAACTGATAACTGCACCAATCAGAAAACTTTCTAAAAGACTAATTCGTATTATAAAGAAGCAGAATAGTCCAACCAAAAAAGCTGTAATCAATACTCCGAATGAAGATAACAAAAGAGCTTTCTTTGCAACAGGTTTCGCTGTCTTCCAGCGCGTGCCAAATCCTCCATAAAACATAATGAATATCAAAGCAACTGAACAGGTTTCCTCAGCAAATTTATAATTATCAAAATTAATTTGAACCAGACCATCTGATCCAAACAGTAGACCTAGCCCTATAAACAATAATAGTCCAGGGATACCAATTTTTTGAGATAGCTTTGAAGTAAATATCGATAATATAATTACTATTGAAGCAATGAGTAAATAGTTTGTCATAGCATGCCTCCCTCATAAGTTCTATCAATTCAATGTAAAATAGTTGACAAGAATATAATACACGTTTTGCAAAACAGACGCAACTATTGGGGCGAATGCTCAGCGCCGAAAGGCAGAGTAATCTGTTGTGTTTGATTTGTTTTAAAAGACATGTCCTGTACCTCACCTTATCATATGTCTTTATTATACTATATTTGGTGAGGATTTTGATGACTTGGTGTCTACTTTTGACACCTTAACCATCTTTTCTACTATAAAAATTTTCAACTCAACAAAACCTGTACTTGAAAGTATTTAATGATAACCTCTGTTTTCCAAACATCCTTTTACGTAGCAACGGATAATTAAATAAATTCCTTGCTCCAATAACAGTAATACCATCTGATTTACTGATATAAAATGCTTAATCCAATCTCCAAAGAAGATGATAAATGCGGTACTCATAATTACCACTACAACGCTGATTCCATCCCAACAGTATTTCTTATAGACGCTGCTAATCCATTGAATTAAAACCCAGACAGAAGCAAATATCCCTACTATCAAGAGTGCAATAACTCCAATCAATAACACCCATTCAAATATGTTTGAAGCAGTAGCGTTGGAAATTCTTTCACTTAATGTTGCAACTTGCTTCCCAACACAAAGAATTCCATTTAATGCATTTGACATTCCTACCCATATTGTCTGAAAAAATATCACCACATCATCTACAAAACTCTGTGTCCTAATTGCCATAAATACTGTAATAAGAAGTGCATAAGCAACAAATCCCACAAATGCACTTTCAAATGCCATCGTCTTCACTTTGAATTCTCCATCCAATCGATTCCACGCTCGGTCATAAGCTGCCTTTGATTTCTGCAATGCTGTCTGGTCGCAGTTATAACACTTTTCATAAGGCACTCGTACTTCCTCATTATGAGAAACAACCTTTTGATGCGTCTCGGCATATTCCTTATCTGCTAATGCCTGTGTCAGCTTACCTTGAATGTCCCCGATATCTGCTTGGTGTTGATTCTTCTCGCTCTGCAACGATTCTTTTGCCTGCTTCAAGTCCTTCTTTAATGCTTGCACGTTCTCTTCGCTGTTCTCGTTGTTCAGCTTCTCGTTTAAGTCCAGCAATTCGTTCATTTGTGTTTGCTGTTCCTTGATGATTCTGTCCTTCTCCTCGATTTCTGTCTGCTGTTTCTCCGACAGATCCAGTAATTCTAGAATCTGTTCTTCTAGTTGTAAGTTTTCTAAATCTCTCATTGGCTTCCCTCGCTTTCTCTATTCTTTTACCAATTTCAGTAATGTTTCGTTCTGTATCTGCAATAAACTGTTCTCGCTGCTTAGTTTCTCCGACAAGTCTTTCCATTGCTGATTCTCTGTCTCTAGTTCCTGAATGCGCTTGTCCTGTTTCTCCAACAAGTTCTGCATTTCTTCTGTACCCACGGATTCTTCCAGTAATCGCAGTAATTCGTTGTTTGATTCTATCAATCCTTGAATCTGGTTCTGGTAACTGACTGAATTCTCCTGACTGCTTTTCAGTTCCAGATATACCTCGTCTAGTAAATCCTGCTGTTCCTCGATCTGATGAATCATTTCTTCCATCATTGGAATAACTACTTTGCTCTCGTCTAATGTCATCTAAATTCTCCTTCCATTGTGACAGCCATATGGTTACATTCTTTAATGCGTCCTGCATCTTCTGTAACAAATTGTTCTGTTTACGAATGGTACGGTTCTTCTCCACTTTCCATGAAGCTTCTGCGCCTGTTCCATTCTGATAACGTGTTTCCAGCATCCTTGCACTAGTTCCCTCGTGAATCGTTGGAATCTCAATCTTTCCCTGCCTTGCAAAAGAACGGTGGTCAATCCACTTTTCTTTTGGCAGATGAAGATTACACTCCTTCGCCCATTCACTGCGCCATAATTCGCAGTTCTTAGGATTATTCCAGCCTGTGGAATCAGTCAGTACTCGTTTCCACTGTTTGCGGTTACGTGCGCCAACCTTTTGAATACCATCATCATCTAAAACAGGAACCCGTATTCCACAGCGGCTGGGATCTTTTTTATCCTGCCACCAGTTTGGATGAGATGGATTGATAATGAACTGCCCTAAACTGTCTCGCTCAAAATCCCAGTCCTTCACTTCCTTATTTCCCCACGAATTATCCTTGTTAAAAGGACGCGTAGTGAGAAGAAGATGAACATGGGGATTGCCATTCCTTTTGTCATGGATACTCCAATCTGCACACATTCCCTTATTCACAAAGTTTCTCTGAATAAAATCTGTTGTAATATCAATCTGTTCCTTCCTGTTCCATTCATTCGGCAGAGAGAATTCAAAGGAACGTCCTAACTGCGCATCCGAACCTTTCTCTACCTTTAATACTTCATTCCAAAGTTTCTGCTTTTGAAATGTCACTTCAAACTTTTCGAGTTCTGCTTCTTTATCAGAAGAACATAGATACCGCAACGATTTTTGAAATCTTGCAATATTTTCCTCTGGAACAGCACTCCATTCTGGTGGTGCATTTTCACACATCATCAGTCTGGTATAGACCACTTCATTCTTGGAAGTATAATAGCTGGTTCTCCCAGTTTCATAATCTTTCATAACATCTCCATTTAAATAGGCAGAAGCAGCAATAACAGATTTGCCTTTGCTCCTGCCTACAATCTTGATGGTCATATGAAAAATTGCCATTGTAACCAACTCCTTTCGGTGTGTTTTAAATTCCATCATTGCTGATGGAATATGCTTTTAATCATGTGCAAGACCTCTGTCTGCGAAAGACTGCTCCATGCAAATGGTCTGCATGACATGCCCGCCGACGGAACGAGCCCGGCAAGCGTAAGCGCAGACCGGTTGCCACTTGTGGCAAACTTATACAGACGACCTCTGGTTGTCTATAAGTGCGCCCTATCATAAAAGCATTGATAGGGAATAGAGAAAAAATCTCTACTCCCCATGCTTTTAATCCATGTCCGTATCCGGACTTTTCTGCATTGCCTTACTGAAAAACTTTCCGTTGACTTCCTGCTTCTTTAAAAAAGTAATTAGTCTTGGAATATACTCTTCCTCAATACTCATATCCAGTACTGATTCCACCGCCGCGCCAATCTGAATCAGCCTGTGAGTTCGCTTCTTTCGTTCCTCTGCCTGCTGACGTTTCTCCAACTGCTTTACCTGTGCTTCTGTCTTCTTTGCCTGCTCAATTAACTTTTGTGCTCGGAGATTCTTCTCCTGAATTCGTTCTTCTAAACTTCTGGTTGACTTTGCCATAAAGTACCTCGCTTTCTACCGCAACTACGGCGCTATATTATTCATGATTGTTGTTACTGATTTCTACCAAGGACGAATCATTTGCCATTAGATGCATGAGCTTCTCTTCAAATGATTTCTCTGCATTTTCATTAAAAAACACGTTGACCTTATAAACAGTAGTGCCAATGCGTTTTGTAAATGTGTTACTGCCTGTCTGTTCCATTTTCTTCTCCATTTTTTCACCTCCTCTTGATATTCGAACATATGTTTGTTACAATGATTTTATCAATCAATACATGACAAATCACCTGATGGACTTCTGATAAAGTTCATTGTTTTCACTCCCTTCTCTTAAAAAGTAATCTTATTTTCTTTTAAATAATTACTTCTTTCATAGATAGGAGAAATAAGAGGTGGCATTCGGAACTGTTTTTGAAAAATATTTTGGATTGGTGGAATTTATTTGAATAGAGAGAACAATTTAGAATTAGAAGAAGGGATAGTGCCTCAAGACTTTGCAGACGCTTATGAGAAGGAACGTGCTTTACTGCTAGAGTTAGAATTTGAGCAAGCGTTAGAAGAAGCAAAAGCTCCCATTCGAAAAGAAGCTTCCGAACGAAAAAAATTGAAAAGAGAACTAGAACGAGAAGCACTTGCCCGTTTGGAAGCTTCCGCACGAAGTGATGAGGATTTTAAATGTGTCACTGACTGGTGGGATAGACTAGACAAGAATCGGGAACGTAAAGAACGCTATCATGAAGTAGGCAGAAATGAAGTCCCCTTGGAATGGGGCGTGTCTGCCGATATGATTGTTATTCCAAATCCAATCCAGCATGTATTCTGGAAACAAATTTTAAAAGGGGAATTCTTAGATGCGATCTTTGATTGTCCTTTTGAAATGCATGAACTAATTGAAGATCAGGATATTTCTTCTGCAATCAAAGAATTAAAGGATGAGCATAAAGAGATTCTGTATTATCTTGCAATCAGACAGTATTCCAACCAAAGAGTTGCTTGTATTCGTGAGCAGAGCGACCGTAATATTCGTAAAGTAAGAGATACTGTTATCCGTAAGTTGCGAAAAAATTTGTTGAAGGCATTACAGGAACGGATAAAGAATAACGTCGCACTTTCCATTCGAGAACGAAACTTCTTGACGGAGTACGGTGAGAATAGCTGATTTTATATGATATGATTTGATTCGATTTTCATTGACGCTAGATGGATATGTTGTTAATATAGTAATATGATTTTCATTTAACCGGATTACAAATAGAAAGAAGGATTACCATGAACCAGTTATTTAAGAGAAGTTCCTCCAACTGGATACGATATGATAGATATGAATGGCGCACCGATGACAACGATATTTTATATATTACGCCCGCCAAAGATGCAAAAATGAACTTATATAATCCGATAAAAGAAGCCGATGAATTAGTTCTCTCTGCAATCAATTTTGGCTTATTATGTATGAAAAGTGAAACAGGTAAGGAAGAACTAAAAGAAGGAATCATGAATTTCGTAAGTAAATATGGTCTGCTCGGATTTATGACTGCTTTACCTACTACACCCGAATTTATAACCTATGAAGCCGTTTATTTTCCTTTAAACCACTTTATAAAAGAAGAAACCATGTCCACAGAAAAGTATCTTTCCTATTTCTTTCCATTTGAACCAATCTCCTTTGCAAAGAGGAATCGGGAATCATGGTGGGATATTACCGATATAGATATGATGGCGATTACAATGGCACTGAAAAATAAACCTCAGGCTGTAAACATGAGTTTTCAGAAAGAATATGCAGAGCGTTTTGATTGGCTTGTGGAAGAATTTAAGGATTGGGCATTTACCTTCGTGACCAGCTTCCTTTATTATCAGGATTACGACATTCTAAACGATGATCAGAAGCGACTTTATCAGCAGGGAATGGCTGCCTTTGGTGGAATTGCACCAACCTATCATGTGGAATTACGTGATCGACCAACTCTTGTATGGGATTTTCATTCGCTGCTGTTAGAAATACAGATGATGTTCAGCTTCATGCTGACAGATGAGAAATCTTCCATCAAGGTATGCAAGCATTGCGGTAAGGCTTTTCTTGCAAGCAGACCGAATGCAGAATTTTGTAGTCCACAATGCAAGAATCAGTACAATGTGTATAAAAGTCGAAGCAAAAAAGCGGATGCGATGGATGAAGATGAAATTTAAGTTGTTCGGAAATTCCGAACAACTTAGCAATCGTAACCCCTTTTCAATCTGTCGGAAATTCCGACAAGTTGGAATTTTAAATGATTGGAGAATATGTTATGAATCAAGACATTTTAAAAAAAGATGGATTATCCATCGAAAAATTGGAACAACTTTCTTACCAGTCCAAACTTGGCATACGTTTAAAAAAGAACTTACATTATTTTGATAAAAATACCCTTTTTACCGAACTAGAAGGAATCAATGAATGGTATGACAGTTGCGAATTTCTTCATGATATTGTAACGGATTACAGAGTGAAAAGTATTCAATCCGCATACTTAAAATACAGCCGTTATTATCCAGATCATCAAGCTGGTAAAGTATTTAATGATATGCTTGGCTTTAGAGCACTTTGTGATAATTACGAAGATGTTCTTAATCTTAGTGACTGTGATAAAATTCGAGTTGCCGATATGTCACAGGGCAAAGCACATGACGATGGTTATCGTGGAATACATGTATATTTTCAGTTAAGCAGTTCCCATTACCCAATTGAAATACAATACAACACATATTATGACAGACAGCTAAATAATTGGCTTCATAAGTATATTTACAAGCGAAACTACAATAATACAATTGGATGTACATTGCGAAAAGCTTACGAATCTGGTAAAATCAGAACAGAACAAGAATTTAAGGAGGTGTTGCATCATGTGTTATCTGATTGCAAAGAAATTTAATGATGTTGGATGTCTGGCATTGCAAACCAGTCATGGTCAGCATCTGGCAGATTTCAAAAAGAAACTTATAGCAGAAATAGGTACAGAAAAAGTTCAGTTAGTTACCATCAGTCGTCCATCTGCTTTTGGCGAATACGAACCATATTCCTTCGTTGATACAGAACAGGAGTTTGAACGGGAAGTAAGAAAATTAGGATAATTGAATCTCATATTGTACGCTTTTTAATTCCCTCAAATTCGGGGGAATTATTTTTTTACATTAAAACAGTTCCGATTCCACCCACAGATTTCTCCTATTAGTAGTAAGGACAAGAAATACCCACAAGGCAGAGCCACCAGCTCTGTCTTTTTTTATGCGAGTAGCGATGAAAATGCCATGCTTGCATGAGCATTTGAGGAGAACCGCGATAACATTAGAAACATACAGAACTTATTTCTAATGTTTTGTCCTAAAACTAATAATTTTTTACACATTCCGGCTCTTCCATGGTACAATGAATCCACAGATGAGCCGGTTGTTTGAAAGGAGATTCTTATGAACAAACAACCGACACAGCAGAAAATAACTGCACTTTATGAAAGACTATCTCGTGATGATGAATTATCAGGAGACAGCAACAGCATTATTAACCAGAAGAAGCTTTTGGAGAAATATGCTACCGAACAAGGCTTTACAAATCTGGCACACTATGCCGATGACGGATGGTCTGGCACAAACTTTGAACGTCCTGACTGGAAACGCTTACTTGGAGATATTGATGATGGACTTATAGACTGTGTTATCGTCAAGGATATGAGCCGAATTGGGCGTAACTACTTGCAGGTAGGCTTTTACACTGATGTACTATTTCGAGAAAAACAGGTGCGTTTTATCGCCATTACCAATGGTGTAGACAGCCTAAATCAGGAAAGTAATGAATTCGCTCCATTCCTTAATATCATGAATGAATGGTATGTGCGTGATACAAGCCGCAAAATCAAATCTGTTCTTCATGCAAAAGGAATGGAAGGAAAGCATCTGACTGGTAATGTAATCTACGGATACAAAAAAGATCCCGAAGATTCCAGTCAATGGTGTTAAGTTAAGGATTCAAAGAGAAGTTAGTATCGTTTGCGATATT
>CAJMQE010000050.1 GCA_905215405.1 uncultured bacterium | reverse complement strand
CCTGACCATTTCTGTTGTCATTGTTTCTGTTATAACCGCCCTGACCGTTTCTGTTATCGTTATTTCTGTTATAGCCGCCCTGACCGTTTCTGTTATCATTGTTTCTGTTATAGCCACCCTGACCATTTCTGTTGTCATTGTTTCTATTATAGCCACCCTGACCATTTCTGTTATCGTTGTTTCTGTTGTCGTTATTTCTATTATCGTTATTTCTGTTGAAAGATCTGTTACCATTCTGATTTCTGTCATCATTTGATCTGTGATTATTTCTGTCATTTCTATCATTTCTGTCAAATGATCTAGAATTATCTCTTCCCTTAGAACTGTTCTGAGGATTATAAACCTGTGTTATATGTGATTTCTTTGCTTCCTCATTATTATTTTCAGGTGTATGTTCTGTTGCTTTTACCACGTAATTCTCCTTACCTTTATCCTGCTTAGCAGCTTTTTGTTGTGAATTATCCTTATCTTTGCGAAAAGCACTTTTGACTAATTTGGCCTCTTCATCAGATACGCTACTCATATGAGTAAGACCATCTCTGCGATTTTTCAACATATTGATAATTTCTTTATTGGGGACATTTATTTCTTTCGCTAATTCATGAATTCTCATATTTGCCATCTTACCTCTCTTCACTCATACTATTCATATGCTTCTCTATTGTTTTTTTGAAACCGTCATCTAAAACAGCAAGCGATGCCCGAAACTCTTTTCCGATCGCGCGGCCAAGAGTTACTTTATCACTATAGAAATAACATGGAACGTTGTAATAGGTGCACATGTTTGTAAACATTTTCTTGGTATTGTCAGAAGAATCATCTGCCACAATAACAATAGAGGCTTTACCGTTCTTAACTGCTTTTTCAGTTGAAAATTCACCACTGGCAACTTTTCCAGCACGCTGTGCCAGACCAATCAAAGACAAAACTTTATCTTGCTTCAATTTCACTCAACTCCTTTTTCAGACTTTCATAGACTTCAGTAGGAATTGCTTTTTTGAAAGAACGTTCAAGGCCCTTATTGGCAATTGCTTTATTCAGGCATTCCGAATTTGGACAAATGTAGGCACCTCTGCCATTTTTCTTACCGGTCGCATCGATCAGGAACTCATCTTCCGCCGTTTTCAGAATTCTAATCATGTCTTTTTTATTTTTCATTTCTCTACAGCCAATACACTGTCTCTGTGGTATTTTTTTCACTGTACTCACAATATCACTTCCTAATGTTTTCTATTCTTCGTCGTAATCATCAAAATCTTCTACATCATCAAATGCTTCAGCATCTTCATTTTGTACATCGTTCTGTACTAATTCTTCAGACTGTTCTTCTTCGAAATCAGAATCTTCACTAGAAAGTTCTCCGTTTTCCTTCATCTGGGATTCACTCTTGATATCAATCTTAAATCCAGTAAGTCTTGCAGCAAGTCGTGCATTCTGACCTTCTTTACCGATTGCAAGGGATAACTGATAATCAGGTACAACAACCTGTGCTGTCTTTTCTTCATCATCTGCAACAACAGATACAACCTTTGCAGGATTCAGCGCATTTTCAATTAAGATTGCAGGATTTTCGCTCCAGTTGATAATATCGATCTTTTCGCCTCGTAATTCATTAACGATTGCATTTACTCTTGCACCGTTCATACCTACGCATGCACCAACTGAATCTACATCTGGATTTGTTGACCATACAGCCATCTTTGTTCTGGATCCGGCTTCTCTTGCAATTCCCTTAATTTCAACAGTACCATCTTTTACTTCTGTAACTTCAGATTCAAATAATCTCTTTACAAGGTCTGGATGTGTTCTGGAAACTTTTACTACAACGCCACCTTTTGCAGTTTCTGTAACGCTTACGATATAAAGTTTAATTCTTTCAGTTGGAACAAATACTTCGCCTTTGACCTGTTCTTTTGGAAGAAGTACAACATCAACTTTACCTAAATTGATACTTACTTTATCTCCATTAATTCTCTGTACAATACCTGTAACAATGTCTTTTTCTTTTGCTTTATATTCATTATATACAGACTGTTTCTCTTCTTCTCTGATCTTCTGTAAAATAATGTTCTTTGCTTTCTGTGCTGCGATACGGCTGAATTCTTTTGATTTAATTTCAACATTGACAATATCACCTACAGTGTGTCTTGGGCTGATAGTCTGTGCTTCTGCAAGGCTCATTTCCATAACTGGATCTGTTACAACATCCACAACAGTTTTTTCTGCATACACAAAGAAATCTCCTGATTCTCTGTCCATTTTAACTTTTACATTATCAGCTTTACCAAAATGCTGTTTGCATCCTGTAATCAGTGAGTTTTCAATCGCATCCATCAGAGTATCTTTGCTGATGTCTTTCTCCTTTTCCAGTGCATCTAATGCTTCCATTAATTCTCTGTTCATTTCTATTAATCCTCCTAAAATGTTTACTTATTCTTCAAATGCAAGTCTGACAAGTGCTATATCAGTTCTCTTAAATGTAATTTCTTTTTCATCATCAATCTGAATTGTAATCGTATCTTTATCAAATGACTGAAGTCTTCCCTCAAATTCTTTCTGCTTTTCCATTGCTCTGAAAAGTCTTACCTCAATCATTTTACCAATGCTTCTCTGAAAATCTTTGTCTTTCTTTAAAGGACGCATCAGGCCAGGTGAACTAACCTCAAAAATATATGCATCTTCAATATAATCCTCTTTATCAAGAATTACGTTGAATGCTCTACTAATTGTTTCACAGTCAACAACTGTAATGCCACCTTCCTTATCGATATAAACACGTAAATAATAGCTGCTGCCTTCTTTTACATATTCTACATCAACAAGTTCAAAATTGTTCTCCTCGATTAACGGTGTGATCAGTTCTTCCGTCTTCTGCTCATAAAAATCTTTTTTCGCCATATACCTTTGCCTTTCCTAAGTCAATTCTGCTTAAGTATCAATATTAATTATTTTGTACCCATATCCCCTAGTTTCTGTAGGAAAACAATTCTTACTCAGGAGATCCTGCAAATCTTTTTTTCTTATAAAAGAAAGAGTGGACTTTCGTCCACTCCTTTCTCTGGTCACAAAATTAATTAAATAGCTTATAGGGGAATCGAACCCCTGATTTCGCCGTGAGAGGGCGACGTCTTAACCGCTTGACCAATAAGCCACACAACTGTTACTTGCATATAATACAACACCCTGTAACAAATTGCAAGCACTTTTTTCACTTTTTTTAGTTTTTTCTATTATTTCCAATATTTATCCCTTTATACATGCTTAAAATGAAGTGAAAATAGTGACAATACCTTTCCAGATATGCGGAAATTCCGTTAAGATCCTGCTTTTTACCATGGCCGGATCTGCACCTGCGCCAAAATTTGCTCCCGTATTGATATGGAATGTATAAGTTCCTGATACTTTATCACCAATTGCAATATGTGCATGCGCCATTCCACCCATAGCAATATTCTTTGCAATTGCAAGCCCTCCAATTCCATATACTCCGATTGCAAGACCTCCTACCGTAAAGTATCCTACTGCAACTCCTCCTAAAGCAATTCCACCGATGGCAATGCCTCCAGTTGCAAATAGTCCTGCTGCCAATGAAGCAAATGCAAAAATTCCTAAAGCAAAAAGGCCAAAAGAAAATACTCCTGCCGAAAAAAGTCCTAGTGACAAAAGACCTACCGCAACATTTCCAATTGCAATAATTCCTTTTGCCTTATACATACCCCTTCCCAGGTTCACATGTACGAGTGGCATGCCAAATATAGTTCGTTTACTTCTATATTCATAGTGTCTTCCTGTGGATGGTGTCATAAAGAGCGAACCCGACTGATAACTTTTGTCATTTTCCCTGTTATCCGTAAATTCTTCATCTGGTTCACAGATTACCAGCTCATCTAGCGTGATTCCAAATAAAAGACTCAATTCTACTAGTTTTTTCATTTCTGGTGTCGTCTGTCCAAGTTCCCATTTTGATACTGTCTGACGGGAGACATCAATTTTATTTCCCAGCTCCTCCTGGGACCAGCCTTTTTCTTTTCGAAGCCTGATCAGCTTTTCGCTAAATTCCATACTCATTCCTCATTTCATTTTATTCAGAGCATCTGCAACTTTAAATTCCAATGTTGCAATTTCCCCTTGTTATTTAAAAGTAGTTTAGCAAAACCGGTAAAAATTATCTACCTATTTCCATTGGAATTTTGTCAACCAAAGTTAACATCCGCATAAAATCTACGTTTTTAGGTGTATACTACTTGTTATTCTATTTTGTTCTATGCTATAATATTGCCTGTCGTAAAAAATAATTATAGATGTATAAAGGAGAATCTAAAATGGCTGAATCTTTAGCTAACTGGTTTGTAACAGCACTAAATGGTGTGCCATCGGAACTGATTATATTTCTGATATCCATGATTCCGATCCTTGAACTTCGAGGTGGACTGATTGCTGCAGCATTATTAAAAGTCAGTATCTTCAAGGCAATTCCTATCTGTATTGTCGGAAATCTGATTCCACTGCCTTTTATTCTATGGCTGATCACACCAATCTTTGACTGGATGAAAACCACAAAACTTTTCCGCCCAATGGTAGAAAAACTGGAAGAAAAGTCAATGGCCAAATCAAATAGAATCAAGAAATATGAATTTATCGGATTGCTGTTGTTTGTAGGAATTCCTCTTCCTGGCACAGGCGGATGGACTGGTTCCCTGATTGCTGCACTTCTTGATATCAAATTCAAGAAAGCGATCTCTGCGATCTGTTGTGGACTTATTCTTGCAACAACAATCATGTGTGTTATCACATACGGCATTCCTTATGTCGTTTCCCTTTTTTAATCCGTTGCGAAAATAAACATAAAAATAACCCCGCGGTCATTATGATTGCAGGGTTATTTTTATTTTAAATACCATTTACATTAATTTAGTTGCAGACTTTGTAGATTATTCCGTTTTCAGTTATGATAGCTTCAATTGTTCAAGTAGTCGGATAGCCATCTTTTGCTCTTCGATTCTGTAGCATGTTATTTTAATATGGTACTTTAAAATGACACTTTTATATGCTACTTTTATACACTACTTTTAAATGATACTTTTATACACTACTTTTATCTTTGTATCGCGAGTGGTTTCTGTCTCAAAAGTTTTGCCTGTCTTAAGAACACAGGCTTCTGACTTGCCAGGAACGCCTGATAGCAGGCCTGGTAATTTTGAATCATCTCTGCATCTTTTTCTGTTGCAAAAATATTTCCTTCCACATCCATATAAATATAATTTCGGCTAAAATCCTCCAGATTGAAAATATAATCGCAAATATAGATACAACAATCGCAATTTTTTTCAAATGCAGTCAGTACAGTCATATCAGGATCGATTTCTTTCGCTCTGTCCGCAAGGGCTAAAGCATAATCCTTATGTTCTCTGGAAACAATACAGATCTTTTTCTTTCCAGCCAGAAGTTTTTCCAATCTGTCATTATGCTCAAGTTCGAAAATCTTACCTTCAGAAGCCTTACCCATACAATCATGCAACGCATCATCATATGCCGCCATAACTGTTTCTGCTTTTTTTGATTCACCATTGTAGATTCCTTCGTATACAACGCGAAAGACGGATTCAATAAATGTCTCACTTAGATGTTCCAGATCCTCTTCTGCTGCAAATTTGATAAAGAAGCGAATCCAGTTTCTCCACGCATAATAAGTTGGGAACGTATTGACACTTTCCTTTTTTGCGCCCATCATATGAAGCACCTTGGATTTTCCATAAGAAGCGACTTTAAATCCAGCAAGATTACAACGATATCCCCACTCTGTATCATCCCAATAGAGAAAATTCTCTTCTGGCATCAGTCCGATCTGATCGAGCACACTACGTCTGACCATCAGGGAGCATGCTGCAACCGCATCGGAATATACTATTTCCGGCATCGTACCATCTTCACAGTAATTCAAATAATTCGCCTCAACACAATAGTTCGAAAAGTCAACTTTCATTCCGAACTGCTGCACATAATCCGGCTCCTGCATATGATAGACTTTAGAGCCAACCATCCCCGTCTGCGGATGGTGCAAAAGAAAATCATGCAATTCCCCAATTGCATTTTCATCCACCAATACATCGTTATCCAGACATACCAGATATGGATGGCCAGCCTTTAACGCAGCTCTAAGTCCTGCATTAAATCCACCTGAACCTCCGAGGTTTTCCGGTGTCACGATCAGATTGACCTGATCTGCGTACTTTTCAGTGATAACCTTCACGGAATCATCTGTAGAATGATTATCTACGACATATATCTCAAAATCAGTAAATTTTGACTCCAGTACAGATTGAATACAATTTGTAACAAAATCCTGTTTATTGTAGTTACAGATAACAATTCCTACTTCTTTCATCTTTATCTTTTGCCTCCCTATTCGTCTTATCCTCATTGCTGTCTGACCCCATTGATACAAAAACTTAATGAAATGTTATAAATCAAAAAGTGACAGCTGATTCGTCTCTGGCAGATCGCCCAGAATTCCAAGTCCATCCAGCAGATCTGTAATTGATTTACCAACTTTAGCTCTCTGTCTGAAATCATCTTTCGACAGATAAGAGCCACTTCTGGATGCAATTTCAATGGATTCTGCAGCTGTTTCACCAAGTCCATCAATTGCTGTCAGTGCAGGCATGATCTTACCATCAATGATCTGAAAATGTCTTGCTTTTGCCTTAAATATATCAATTGGCATAAACTCAAACCCTCTTGCATACATTTCCTGCACGATCTTCATATCGCCATACATATCTTCTTCTTTATTTTCTGCAGTCTTATTAGCAATTTTTTTCTTTATTTCTTCCATGTAAGCTTCTAGTTTATCTTTTCCCATGCACATAACACTATAGGAGAACGCCTTCGCTCTGATACTAAAGAAGGCTGTGTAATAAGCCAATGGATAGAATACTTTACAATAGGCCACTCGCCATGCCATCATTACATAGGCTGCCGCATGTGCCTTTGGGAACATATACTTAATTTTTTTACAGGACCAAATATACCAGTCAGGTACACCTGCATCCGTCATAATCGTGATCCATTCATCTTTCAGCCCTCGGCCCTTACGAACAGATTCCATGATTGTAAATGCCAGTTCCTTTTCCAGGCCTTTTTGAATCAGATAAATCATAATATCATCACGTGTACAGATTGCCGTTGAAATTGTTGCCTTTCCTTCCTGAATCAATGTCTGTGCATTTCCCAGCCATACATCAGTACCATGGGCCAGACCTGCAATACGTACCAGATCCGAGAAAAATTTTGGCTTTGTATCCATAAGCATCTGCATAGCAAATGGTGTACCAAATTCAGGAATACCAAGTGCACCCAACTGACAACCTCCAATTTCATCCGGTGTGATGCCAAGTGCTGATGTATTCTGGAACAGTGACATGACCTCCCTGCTGTCGAGTGGAATATCCTGTGGATGCACTCCGGTCAGATCCTGTAGCATTCTGATCATAGTTGGATCAAGATGTCCCAGAATATCCAGCTTTAAGAGGTTATGATCGATACTGTGGTAATCGAAATGTGTCGTAATAATATTGCTCTTCATATCATTTGCCGGATGCTGTACCGGAGTAAATGTATTGATTTCCTCTCCGATTGGCAAAACGACAATTCCACCAGGATGCTGTCCGGTCGTTCTTCTGACCCCGACGCAGCCTTCTACGATTCTATTGATCTCACATGGACGTTTATGACTGTCTCGCTCCTCATAATATTTCTTGATATAACCATAAGCAGTATTATCTGCCAGGGTACCAATTGTACCTGCTTTGAACGTCTGTCCTTTTCCGAAAATAACTTCTGTATATGCATGCGCCTTACTCTGATATTCATTTGAGAAGTTCAGATCGATATCAGGCTCCTTATTTCCCTTAAATCCAAGGAATGTTTCGAAAGGAATATCAAATCCTTCCTTACGAAGTTTTTTACCGCAAACAGGGCATATCTTATCCGGCATATCACATCCAGCGCCACCTGAAAAGGCCTTGACTTCATCTGAATAGAAATCAACATAATAGCAGTTACTGCAAAGATAATGTGGACTCAGTGGATTAACTTCCGTAATACCAGCCATTGTTGCTGCAAAAGAAGATCCAACAGATCCTCGTGATCCAACCAGATACCCATCATCGTTCGACTTCCATACCAGTTTCTGTGCAATAATATACATAACCGAATATCCATTGGAAATAATAGAATTCAATTCTCGTTCCAATCGTTCTGTTACAATTTCCGGAAGATCCGGTCCATACAGTTCATGGGCGCTGTTCTTACAGATATCTCTCAGCATCTGATCAGAATTTTCAATAACTGGTGGTCGCTTATCCGGCCGTACTGGTTCTATCTTTTCACACATTGCCATGATCTTATTGGTATTTGTAATTACAATTTCTTCTGCCTTTTCTGGTCCAAGATAATCAAATTCTGCAAGCATTTCTTCCGTTGTTCTCAGATAAAGAGGCGCCTGGTTATCCGCATCATCAAAACCTTTACCAGCCATAATGATTCGTCTGTAGACCTCGTCTTCCGGATTTAAGAAATGTACATCGCAAGTTCCAACTACTATTTTATTGAATTTTTCTCCCAGTGCAATGATTTTTTTATTGATTTCAATTAAATCCGCATTCGACTGAATATTGATATCTGATTTTTCAATCATAAATTTATTATTGCCAAGTGGCTGTATCTCAAGATAATCATAAAACTTGACCAGTCTTGCAATCTCTTCTTCATCATGTCCATTCAGTACTGCCTGATAAAGCTCTCCGGCCTCACAGGCACTTCCTACGATCAATCCGTCTCGATATTTTGTCAGCAGACTCTTTGGAATCTTCGGTCTACGCTGAAAATATTTTAAATGAGAGGAAGATACCAGTCTGTACATATTGATCAGGCCTTCTTCATTGGATGCCAGAATAATTGCATGGTAAGATGGCAACTTTCGAATTGCTTCATCGTCGAGCTGTCCGGATTCATTGATCTGATCCATTGTAAAGATATCTCGCTCCTTGAGCATCTTACAGAGATGCTGGAAGATCTGTGCTGTCGCCTCCGCATCGTCCACTGCCCTGTGGTGATTATCGAGTACGACATTAAAATGTTTCGAGAGCGTATCCAACTTGAAGTTATGCAGGTTCGGCAGTAAAAATCTTGATAATGCCAATGTATCCACAATGGTATTTGGCACTTTTATACCCATTTTTCCCGCTTTATTTTTGATAAAGCTTGTATCGAACTCAGCATTATGTGCGACTAGAATGCTATCTTTACAAAATTCGAGGAACTTTGGCAAAATGACATCTGTTGTCGGTGCATCAATGACCATTGCATCATTGATTCCTGTCAGCTTTTCAATTTTAAATGATATAGGAACCTGTGGATTGACAAATGTTGAGAATCGATCAACGATCACACCATTTTCGATCTTAACAGCACCAATTTCGATAATCTGATCACTCTCTGCACTAAAGCCTGTCGTCTCTAAATCGAATACGATAAATGATTCATCCAGCGACTGTTTTTGTGGGTTCGTAACGATCTTTTTCGTATCATCTACAAGGTACGCTTCCACACCGTATATGATTTTAAAATCCAGTTCTTCCCCTTTTTTCTTATAATCTCCTTCAATATCTCGGATCTTATGAAACGCTTCAGTAAACGCCTGAACAATACCGTGATCTGTAATGGCAAGAGCCTTATGCCCCCATTTTATTGCCTGTTTAATAATATCTCCGGCAGCTGATACACCATCCATATCACTCATTTTCGTATGACAGTGCAGTTCTACTCTTTTTCTCAGAGAAGTATCCATTCGTGATTTTCTATGATCTTTGGCCTTTCTGATTCCAGACACAGATCCAATTGTTAATTCTCGATCATACTTATCGAGAATGGTTATTCCCTTTACTTTAATAAAATTACCCACTTTGATAAATTCCAGCAGTTCAGGTAATTGCTCATTTCTCGCAAACATCTTTACTGTTATGGTATCTGTAAAATCGGTAACATCGTACATCAGAATTGTCTTTTCATTTCTGATTTCCCTCTTGTCCAGGAATCTGATCTGTCCTGCAATGACAACTTCACCCATTTCTGTCTGAATTTGTTCGATTGGAATTGCTTCATCATCAAAATCCCTACCATATAATACATCCGGATTATCCGGTTTCTTTTTATAAGAATGTGCACTTCTTTCAAAGCCACCTTTATTTTCCTTCTTTGCAAATTTATCTCTGTTTCCACTATTTTCAGAAGAACCTTTCTTCTCTCCCATAGAGCCAACGCCACCATTTTCCTTTGTTTTGGCCACAGCACCAGCAGGAACCTTATCACCATTGATCACACGCAGCCTGTCTTCTATTGCCTTAACACGCATATGTAATTGGTATTCATTCTCTTCGTCGTACTTGCTTTCTTTCTTTTCTTCATATTTGTATTCCACATCAATTTCAAATCCAAATCTGTTCAGGAATACCTTTTCAAAATAATCACGCAGATCATCTGCATATGTTCTTGAGAGAAATGAATCCTGAAATGTTAGAACCAGCTTGTCCTCACTTGCAAATTCATACTCTGCGGTCTTTAATAAACTGTACTGTAATGTCCAGTACTTTTCCAGTTCAAAAAGTATACTGTCGTAGTAAACTTTCATAATTTCCTGAGGATTATACTGCTCAGATAATTTGTACCGGTCTATAATTCTAACTTCCATATTTTTAATATGGAAGATCTGCTTTTTCAATTCGTTCTCTACTCTGTATATCAGTTCCTTCTCAATAATTCTGGTACTGTTCAGATAGATTTTCACAAGTGAATTTGTGGAAGTCTTTGATACTTTCACAATTTCTGTATCTGTTAAATAATCCCTTAGACTATCTGGTAGTCTAAGGGTCGTAAATACGTCAAAAAATTTATACATCTTTTCAACTCCAATGCATGAGCTCATTTCTAAGTTCATTTAAAAGTTCGTTTTCTGGAACCTTTTTAATAATTTCACCTTTTTTAATCAGGACACCACAGCCATCTCCACCTGCGATTCCAAGGTCTGCTTCTTTTGCTTCACCTGGACCATTTACAACGCAGCCCATAACGGCTACCTTAATATCCAGATCAAAATCCGTAATCATTGCTTCCACTTTTTTTGCAAGGCCAATCAGATCGATCTTCGTTCTGCCACAGGTTGGACAGCTGACTACTTCGATTCCGCCTTTTCTCAGTCCAAGTGTTCTAAGAATTAGTTTTGCTGCTCTTACTTCTTCAACAGGATCATCTGTCAATGATACTCGAATGGTATCACCAATCCCCTGATGTAAAATAAGTCCAAGGCCAATAGATGACTTAATACTTCCTGAAAATACTGTTCCAGACTCTGTAATACCAACATGCAGTGGATATTTTGTTTTTTCTGCAATCAGTTCATGTGCTTTCACACACATTAAAACATCGGATGACTTGATACTGATCACAATATTATCATATCCAAATTCTTCGATCATGCTGACTTTATCAAGTGCGCTTTCAACCAGTCCTTCGGCTGTAACGCCATCATATTTTGCCACCAGTTCTTTTTCAAGTGAACCACTGTTGACACCAACACGAATTGGAATATTACGTTCTTTTGCAACTTCAACAACAGCTTTGATATTTTCTTTTCCACCGATATTACCAGGATTAATTCTGATTTTGTCAGCACCATTTTCCATTGCTGCAATTGCCATACGATAATCAAAGTGAATATCTGCTACAAGTGGAATATGAATCTGCTTTTTGATTTCTTTGATTGCAAGAGCCGCTTCCATAGTCGGTACTGTACAGCGAATAATATCGCATCCTGCTTTTTCTAGTTCAAGGATCTGTCTAACTGTCGCTGTTACATCTTCCGTTTTTGTATTTGTCATAGACTGAATCAGGACGGGATTTCCTCCTCCGATCTTTCTATCACCGATCTGTACTACTTTTGTATTATCTCTATACATAATTTTCCTCATTTCTGAATTACGTTTTCATTCTGCTATACGTTTCATCTAAATTCCGTTTTCTTTTTGTTTACGCTTCTAATGAAAATAAAATTAGTAAGTTCATCTTATGAATTTATTGTAAAACATCTGACTCTGGATTACCAGAAGAATATATTTCTAGCTGTTCCATTTGCTATAAAATACATTCTTCATCCAGGAATCTACATATTATTATCAAAATTTTAATTTTTTTCTAATTACATTCGGACCAGTCTGAATTAAAAGAAAATATTTCTGACATCATTGAACATGATTACAACCATCAGGATCATCAGTAAGACCATTCCGACAAAATGTACCATGCCTTCCTTCTGTCGGCTGACCGGTTTTCCTCTCAGTGCTTCTATAATCAGAAATACCAGACGCCCGCCATCCAATGCTGGCAGTGGTAAAAGGTTCATTACACCAAGGTTTGCCGTAATCATAACTGTCATATTCAACAGGCTCAGTACCACATAAAGCATACCATCCGTTTTACTCTGATCAACGACCTGACCAACTACATTAACAACACCGACAGGACCTGCCATGTCATTTAATGATAATTTTCCAGTCACTAACATTCTCAAGCTGTCGAACACCGTACGAATCCAGTAGCCAACTTCTTTAAAGCTATACACGAATGTATTTGCAGGGGATGCTTTCTGTCTTTCGCTATAACATACAAATCCTACATAATAGTTCTCACTTTGTGTCAGTTCTGGTGTCATGCTCAGTGTAACATCCTGCCCATCTCTGTCAACGACAACACTGACCTCATTTCCTTCAGAAGCTGTAACGATCTGTGAGAATTCATCTCCAGTACTGATTGCAGTTCCATTGACAGATTTAATTACGTCATTGATCTTCATCCCTGCTTTTTTTGCTGGAGAATGATCCGTAACAGAACCTACCGCTGCATTTTCAGTTATGGTTATTCCAATCCGGTAAGCCGTTGATGTTGTGTGCTCAGGTTCCACTGTAGTCGTATATTTCTGACCGTCTCTGACATACGTTATATGAAGAGTTTCATCAGGAAACAGGGATTTATACATGGTCACTTCTCTTGAAAATGTAATGCTTCTGCCATTGAGTTCAACAATTCTGTCCCCCTCCTGCAGACCAGCTGCTGCCGCTGGTGAATCATCATACACTTTATAGAGCGTACTTGGATCGTAACCATAGAAACCAATAATAAATACTGAAATGATAAATGCCAGAATAAAATTAAAGATCGGACCAGCTGCAATAACTGAAATACGTGCCCATACAGACTGATTGACAAATGCACGGCTCATATCATATCCTTTGGCAAGGTTCTTCTCTTTTGCGCTGATTCTTCCATCTGTCAACGTATTTTTTTCATCTTCATCTTTACCTGTAGTGCGCCCAGCATTTTCAGTTTCCTCATCTTCGGCTTCCGCCTCATCTGTCTCGATAAAATCTTCGCCCAGCATCATGCATGCGCCACCAAATGGAAAGAGTTTGAGACAGTATTCCGTTTCACCCTTTTTGAAATGGATCAGCTTTGGACCAAATCCAAGCGAAAATTCTAGTACCATAATTCCATTTGCTTTTGCAAGAATAAAATGTCCAAATTCATGCACAATGATGATGACACTCAGGATCAGGATTGCAATAATTATTTTTAACAAATTACCACCTGCTTTCGATTAATTCGTAAACGCTGCTTTCTGTAGCCAGTATCTGTTCTACCGTTGGATGATCTATCAATTTTGTTTCCTTCATTGCCTCTTCGATAATATCTGGTATATCAAGGAACTTTATTTTTCTATTCAGAAAGCGGCTGACAGCCAGTTCATTTGCTGCATTAAATGCAGTTGGTATATTACCACCCTGCGCTGCTGCTTCATATGCCAGTTTGAGTCCTTTAAAATTGTCAAAATCAGGTGCTTCAAATGTAATCTGCTTTAACGCGAAGAAATCTACTGGTTTCGTATCCAGTGGTCTTCTATGTGGATAGTACAATGCATATTGAATTGGAAGTCGCATATCCGGACTACCAAGCTGCGCCATGATTCCTCCATCTACGAACTCGACCATAGAATGAATAATGCTTTGTGGCTGAATGACTACCTGTACGTCAGTTGCCGGTACATCAAATAGCCACTGTGCTTCCATAACTTCAAGGCCTTTATTGACCATTGTTGCTGAATCTATCGTAATCTTTCTTCCCATTGACCAGTTCGGATGATTTAGCGCATCTTCAACTGTGACATTTCTCATCTGTTCCACCGTTCTTCCTCTGAATGGTCCACCAGATGCGGTCAAAAGTATCTTTCTAACTTCTTTTCTGTATTCTCCGTTCAACGACTGAAAAATAGCAGAATGTTCACTATCTACCGGGTAAATATGAACTCCATTTTCTTTTGCAAGACTCATAATAATATGGCCTGCTGTGACAAGTGTTTCCTTATTTGCAAGTGCGATATCCTTCTTCGCCTTAATTGCTTCAATTGTAGGAATAATTCCCATCATACCTACGACTGCTGTAACAACGATATCTGCTGATTCTATTACAGCTACCTCGATTAGCCCCTCTTTTCCAGATACAATTTTGATATCTGTATCCTGCAGCTCGAGACGCAGATCTTTCTCAAATTCTGCATTTCCTATACAAACCATTTCTGGTCTGAACTCCCTTGCCTGTTTTGCAAGTTCTTTTACATTACTTCCCGCTGCCAGTGCAACAACTTTTAAATCCTGATTCTTTCTGACAACATCAAGGGTCTGTGTACCTATGGAACCCGTTGAACCAAGTATTGAAATTCTTCTTAAAACAGTATCCATCTTTTTATTCCTTTTCTGTATATACAGCTACCCAAAGGTCCCTGTACTGATTATTAGTCTTTTTAATGCTTATTAGTCTGATTGAAGAAAAATACCTGAACAAAGGAAAGCGGACACTACATCCGCTTTTTCATTCTGTATTTTTCTCTTGTTGCTTTATAATTCTTTTGTATGATATTTCAATATCATTTTTATATTATCATACTTTTGTGAACTTTTTCTGTCGTTTTCCTATCTGAGATGATTCAGTAAAAATACGACCCAGTATACAACTGGTGCAGTAAATATAACACTATCAAAACGATCCATGATACCACCATGTCCAGGGATCAGTTTTCCATAATCTTTTACATCATGATTTCTCTTAATTGCAGATGCAGCAAGATCGCCAACGATAGAAATCAGCGCACCGATTGCACTTGCTATTGCAAATTCAAGAGCGGGATTCGCTACTGTTGTCATATTATTACGTACGACAAAGCCGAATACTGCACCTAGAATCGCTGCTCCACAGATTCCTCCAATTGCACCTTCAATAGACTTCTTTGGAGAAAGCTTTGGTGCCATCTTATGCTTACCAAAACATACTCCTGTAAAGTATGCACATGTATCACTGCCCCAAGAACAGATAAATATCAGCCAAACCACATACAGTCCATTTTCCATAACTCTGGTCTGGTATATGTATGATAATGTAATTGCTACATACACAACTGCTGTGAACGACATCAGTGCATCTTCAGTTTTAAATGTTGGAAATGTCATGACATAAATCGTCATGATCAGAATCAGAGAAGCAATAATCAGAAATTCTGTGTATTCTGCAGCTCCTGCAATCACCATTATATAATATATTATTGCTGACAAATATCCCATTATACCAATTAATTTGTTGTGAATACCAACAACACGATATAATTCCATCATTCCTGTCAACGAAATAGCCAGACAGATTGCAAAGAGGAACCAGCCGCCAAAATATAATGATGCAAATGTAACAATTCCAAGTACAATACCACTCAGTATTCTGGTTTTCATACTACTCTACTCCTCCTTAACACCACCAAAACGTCTGTCTCGTTTATTGTACTTTTCAAACGCTTTGATCATTTCATCTCTGTTAAAATCAGGCCATAATGTAGGCGTAAAATAGAACTCTGAATACGCGATCTGCCATGGAAGGAAATTTGATGTTCTTTCTTCTCCACTCGTTCTGATCAGCAGATCAGGATCTGGAAGTTCCCATGTATCAAGATTCTTTCCAATCATATCTTCTGTAATATCTTCAGAACTTATTGATCCATTTTTTACCTGCAGAGCAATTTTTTTCATTGCCCTTGTCAGTTCATCCCTTCCACCATAGTTAATTGCAATCGTGAAATTTAGTCCTTTATTATTCTTTGTTGCCTCTTCAAGTTCTTCTATTCTTTGAATGATATCGTCGCTCAGACCATCTTTTTTACCAATGACACGGCATCTGACATCATTTTTCATACATTTCTTAATACAGTCCTTTAAATAACTGCGCAGGATTCTCATCAAAGTGGAAACTTCATCCGTTGAACGTTTCCAATTTTCTGTTGAGAAGGCATATACTGTGAAATATTTCACACCAAGCTCATCTACAATATTCAGCATATCCTCTACAACTTTGCTTCCCTGTACATGACCATAGTTTCTTGGCATATGTTTCTTTTTTGCCCATCTTCCATTGCCATCAAGAATAACAGCAACATGTTCCGGCACTTTAAGTCCCAGTTCTTCATTAAAATTATCCAAAATAACCTCCTAGAAATATACGAATAATCCGTAGAAATACAAGAACATTTCTACGGATTATTCGATACATTCAGTGACAGAGCAACTTTTCGTTTCTCCATCGACATAATATTTTATACTGTAAGTATTTCTTTTGTCTTTGCTTCGATTGCTTTGTCAATCAATGCTACATATTTGTCTGTAAGTTTCTGGATCTGATCTTCTGTATCCTTTAAATCATCATCAGAGATTTCGTTAGCCTTGTTCTTCTTTTTGAAAAGATCATTTGCATCTCTTCTGATATTACGGATGGCAACTTTGGCATTATCGCCTTTTTTCTTAACATCCTTAGCTAATTCCTTACGTCTTTCCTCTGTAAGTTCAGGGAATACCAGTCTGATTACCTTACCATCATTATTAGGTGTAATACCAAGATCAGAAACAAGAATTGCTTTTTCAATTTCCTTGATCAAACTTGATTCCCAAGGCTGGATCTGGATAATTCTTGCTTCAGGAACAGATATATTAGCTACCTGCTGAAGTGAGGAAGGTGTGCCGTAGTAATCTACTGTAATTTTGTCCAGAATATGTGGATTGGCTCTTCCTGCTCTGATTGTAACGTATTCTTCCTGTAATGCATCTATAGACTTCTGCATTTTTTCTTCAAATTGATTCATTTCACTCATTTTCTTTCCTATGCACATTGCAAAACATTTGCAAAATTTGCCCTTTGAACCACGGTTCAAATAACGCTGAAACATCTGGGCGGCGCGCATCTCTCCTTAAAATATTTTTTCAGCTTCTTTATAAATATATTATTTATTCAATTAGCAATATTGCCAATTACTATCTGATTAATCAACTGTTACTTCAGTTCCTTCAAATTTTCCACTTAATGCATTCACAATACTGTTCTTTTCATTGAGTCCGAATACAAGTAATGGCATTTTATTCTCCATGCACATAACAGATGCTGTCATATCAATAACACCAAGCTTCTGCGCTACAACATCCTGAATAGATATCTTGCTGTACTTCTTTGCACTAGGGTTGATCTTTGGATCACTGTCATAAATTCCATCAATTGCTTTTGCAAGTAAAATGGCATCTGCATCCATTTCAATGGCACGCAGAACAATTCCTGTATCTGTTGAGAAATATGGATGTCCTGTACCGCCTGCAAAGAATACGACCATTCCTTTTGAAAAATATTTGTTTGCTCTGTCTTTTGAGAAAAACTTTGTCATACTTCCACATTCAAATGGAGTCAGAATACTTGTTTTAATCCCCTTTGAACGGAAAATTTCAGATACATAAATACAGTTCATGATTGTGGCAAGCATACCAATCTGATCTGCTTTTGTTCTGTCAATATTGTCATTAGAACGGCCTCTCCAGTAATTACCACCGCCTATAACAACGCCGACCTGTAAACCTTTATTTGTCAGTTCAGCGACCTGCTTAGCGATATCTTCAATAATCGCATCATCATAACCTGATTTTTTATCTCCTGATAAAGCTTCACCACTTAATTTCAGTATAACTCGTTTCAATTCTTTCACGACTGCACCTCTTGTAATATATTTTATCTTTCTTTTCGTATAATTCTATTCTAATATATTTTGAAATAATAATAAAGTATTTTATCAATATATTATTCTAAAATCTGATCTTTTTTCTCAAAAACTGAATTTGGATCTGTCCCTGCATAAGACTGACAGCAACGTCCTTCGATGGTTGCTCCCTGATTGATCTGCAGGCTTTCACATTTAATATCACCTACGATTACCGCGCTCTGCTCAACAATAACTGGTCCATTGATATCAATATTCCCTTTTACAGCACCAGCGATCATCGCCGCTGTGCCTGATACATTTCCAATCATCACAGTTCCTGCACCGATTTCAACATTTCCTGACACGACCAGATTACCATTGATCTGTGCCAGACTTGCTGTTACTTGTGCTGCTGTAGCATCACCGTGAAGAGTACCATATATATTGAGTCTGCCGCGACAAGTAATATTGCCTTCAATTGTACCAGCCGTTTCAATCGCACCCTTTGTAACTAGATCACCTGTTATGATCATATTTTTTGTAATATGTGCGACCTCTTCCTCACTGGTTCTATCAGTAGTTTCCTCTTTCTGTACTTCTGTCTGTAAACGCTCTGTCTTGTCATCAGAATGCTCACTATCGATCTTTTCATTCTGTTTTATGGATTCTTCAGACTCCTGTTCTAATGCAATCGTCTGTGAAAGTTTTGCAATCGCATCTTCATCAAGAGTATCCATAAACAGTTCCTGATCCTCATTCTGTGCCCTCAATAATTCATCATTTTTGCTCTTTTCGCTCACACTGCTGGAAAGATCTTCTTTAAAATCTTTAAAAAAGCCCATAATTTTTCTCCCGTCAATATCACTCTATCTGTTAATTCTGTGATGAATTGGTTTCGTATCATCTGTGATTGGAAGCATTTCTCCGCCCATACTCTTGATCTGGGAAATAATAGATGGAAGTGCCTCTACGGTAGTTCCCTTGGCATTGGTATCGTGCATCAGTACTACTGCGTTATCCAGTTTAGAAACACCGCTAACTACATTATTAATAATACAGTCTGTTGAAGATCCACCACGATCTGCATCTCCAGAATCAACATTCCAGTCAAAATATGTAATATCCTGAGAATTCAGCCAGTCTACACAATCATGCATACTGATCTGACCAACTGTATTACTGGAGCCACCTGGGAAACGATAGAACTTCGCTTTCTCACCGGTAATTGATTCCAGATAATCCTGAAGTTGTGTTACATCTGTTATGTACGCATCCATTGAAGCATAAATGATAGAATACTCATGGCTTGAAGAATGCATTGCAAGAGTATGTCCTTCGGATAAAATTCTCTTATAATGTTCCACATCAGCTACATCAGTTTTTTCAATAACAAAGAACGTTGCTTTTACATTGTTCTCTGCAAGAATATCAAGGATTTTGTCTGTATTATCAGATGGACCATCATCAAAAGTAAGATAAACTCGTTTCACACCATCATTGTCATCCTGCTTCTTAGGTTCGTCTGCCTTATCCTTTTTGTCTTCTACTGTTGTCTCTTCCTGTGTTTGTGTTTCCTCTTCTGTTGTTTCTTCCTGTGTCGTCGCTTGCGCAACGCTTTCATCTGCGCTTGTCTGCCCACTCAATGCCGCATTAACAGCCTGTGCATCTGCTTCCTTTACTTCTCCAGATTCATTCTTTTCTGAAGATAACCAGTTGCAAATCACAACCGGCGTCAGTACAAGAAGAAGTACACATACTGCAATTATCCTTCTTGCCATAATAATTTTCCGTTTTCTTACGTAACTTTTATTTTTTAAAGGAGTCATAACTTTAGTCCTCCTAACACCATTTGTATATAAACCTAGTACATTATATACTTTTTGTTTGTTTATATCAATAACATTTTATGTACATAATCATACGATATTACTTCATTTCAGAAAGTATTTTGTTCGCTTTCTCTGAGTCGTCGCTAATACATAAAATCACATAATTATTATGAATTTTGATTACTGCCTTCTGAAGTTTTGTCAGCTCCTGTGGCATGAAATTCTGAAATGCAGCTGTCTGGTCAGAGACACGCATTTCAAATGCCTGTTTAACGCGGGCCGCAGCCTCCATGCTCGAACATTTTACTACGCTGATCTCTTCTGCCGTATACCCTGTTGAAATATATGTTTTTTCCTCTGAAAGATCCTCTTTTTTGATTGGATACAGAGTACTGAACGTTTCTTCATCTGCCTCATTCATTTCACTTGTAAATGTGATTTCACTCTTTAGTTTGTCTGCCAGTTCGTCTGCTGTATACTCTTTTGTTTTCCCGCAGGCTGAAAGACTGACGATCAGAATCAGTATGGCAAAAAGTGATAATCCTTTTTTCATATCCCCACTCTCCTTCTTTTGTATTGTTCATGCTGAGAACAATTATACCAAATCCAGAGAAAAAACTAAAGTTTTATATGCTTTTTAGACAAAATAAACTTTATTTCGTCTTTCCCATACTGTAATCACTGCATCTCTGCCAAAAAAGAACCAGTACATTTGGCATACTGGTTCTTTCTTATATATCATGTGAAATTTGCTACAATCTTATCAGAGATTAGATTGTTGTAACTTTCATCATATTTGTAAGGCCAAGTTTAGAATTTGGCTGTGTGCTTGCAGCAAGTCCGCCTGTAAGAACAACAACATCGCCTTCTTCAACATAACCAGCTTTTTTAGCTTCAGTTACAGCATTTGCAAGGATTGAATCTGTATCTTTTGCTTCTACTGATTTAACTGGTCTTACGCCCCAGTAAATCTGCATTTTTCTGCAAACTTCATCAGAAGGTGATACAGCAATGATATCTGTAGCTGGTTTTAACTTAGAAATAAGTCTAGCTGTAAATCCAGAGATTGTTGGAGCAATGATTGCTTTTGCATTCAGGTGAGAAGCTGTTGTAACTACTGCACAGCTAACTGCACTTGATACGTTTCTCTTGCTATGAAGTTTAACGTTATCATTATCAAGAGTGAATTCTAAGTGCTGTTCTGTTGTTTCAGCGATCTGAGCCATCATACTTACAGCTTCTACAGGGTATTTACCCATTGCTGTTTCACCTGATAACATAACAACATCTGTACCATCATAGATTGCGTTAGCAACATCAGTTACTTCTGCTCTTGTTGGTCTTGGATTTCTGATCATAGAATCAAGCATCTGTGTAGCTGTAATAACTGGTTTGTAAACAGCGTTACATTTTTTGATGATCATCTTCTGAATATGTGGAACATCTTCAGCTGGGATTTCAACACCCATATCACCTCTGGCTACCATGATACCATCACTTACTGCGATGATTTCATCGATATTTTCAATACCTTCAGCGTTTTCGATCTTAGCAATTACAGGAATATCTGAATTGTGAGCGTGAAGTACTTCTTTGATTTCTTTAATACATGCAGCATTTCTTACGAATGAAGCAGCGATGAAATCATAACCCTGTTCAGCACCGAAAATAATATCAGCTTTATCTTTTTCTGTAATACCAGGAAGTTTAATGCTTACGTTAGGAACGTTAACACCACGTTTGCTTCCTAATTCTCCACCGTTCATGATTGTACAAACGATATCTGTTCCGTTAACAACTTCATCAACACGAAGTTCGATAAGACCATCATCGATGAGGATCTTGTTGCCAGCTTTAACATCAGCTGCAAGTCCTTCATATGTGATACATCCAATTTTGTCATCACATTCGATCTGTTTTGTTGTAAGAGTATATTTATTACCTTCAACAAGCTGAACTTTCTTGTCATCTTTTAATACACCAGTTCTGATTTCAGGACCTTTTGTATCAAGTAACATAGCGATTGGTTTACCAATTTCTTCTCTAACGCTCTTTACTAAATCAACTCTGCCCTTCTGTTCTTCATGATCACCATGGGAAAAGTTGAATCTTGCGATATCCATACCGTGTAATGCAAGCTGTTTCAGTAATTCCCTATCATTTGTATTAGGACCCATAGTACATATAATCTTAGTCTTTTTCATAAATTCCTCCATAGAAATGTAATTTATATATTATTATTTTTCCAAACTATCCATTATATATGTTCAATCATATCAATTATTATTTGGAAAATTAGTAATCTTGTTATCCTGATTCTTTACGACATGCTTATGTGTGTAAAGATGATCGCTGCAATATTCATAATTGCCTTCGCATTTTGAACAGAATCTGAATTCCAGATTCTCATCATCAAGCTCCGTACGACCACAAATCGCACATTTGTGTTTTGCTGTTATTTTACTAAACTTTTTCTGTCCTGCAGTCTGTTCCCTTGTCTGACTGCTATTGTAATTTCTGGCTGTACCTGCCGTACTGCCATTCATCCTATGTGATTGCTTAACCGCACGGTTAAATGCACGCTGTGTTGAATTCTTTCTGTTTGTCTTTGTAATCAAAAGAAATACAATAAAATTCAACATAGAAACAAGTGCTGCGGTAGCAAGAACCGGTGATGGATAAATTCCCATTGTATAAAGCCCGTACACAATATTGTTTGGTAACCACTTTGCAAAGTATCCATCGATTATGGTAGCAAGGAATACAACTCCATCCAGATAAGCGAGCCACTTGATCTTGATTGGAATAATAAAGAACAAGAGAAGCTGTAGATCCGGCTGTATCATTGCAAAGGCCATAAACAGGGCCAGATTGATATAATACGTACTCATAGCCATATTTACACCAAAAATCAGATAGATCAGTATCGCTGCTATTACGTGAAGGAGCATTCCTGAGAAAAAGTAAACATTAAATTTAAATGATCCCCATGCACGTTCCAGAACCGTTCCTATCATATAGTAGAGGTACAACGAAAAGAAAATCCATAAAAAACTCGTAGTTGTTGGCTGCATGATAAATGTCACAATTCTCCAGATCTGTCCATGTAGGATCTTCTCTGCATTAAGTGTAAAGTATGCATCGTAAACTTCCGGGTAGAACTTGAATACAATAAATCCGAATGCATATATTGCTATAATGTAATTCATCAGATTTTTAATTGCATATCTGCCAAATTTTCGTTCTAACTTATTAAACCATTTCATATTTTATACCTTTCTATCTGCAAAATAATTGTATTCTGCCAAAAGAACCAAAACGAACATTTCTAATTATACGGATAAGCCTGCCTTTTGTCAATGAACACTTTGTGAACTTAAAAAATATAGAGATAGTACCATATTTTGTTAAGAAACCCATTAATTTTTGTTAATATTATGGACAAATTGTATTTCGTGCAGAAGAATTTTTTTAGCAAGCTGACATTTTATGTACTTATTTTTGTTCTTCCTATTATAATAGGTAAATTTTCTTGAAATATAGAATCATTTATAATATAATATTACAGATTGTTTAAAGAATTGACATAAATAAAGGAGGCTGGCTTTTAGCCAAATTAATAAAATGAGTAATACATATAAACTTGGTATTGATATTGGATCAACTACCGTAAAAATTGCAATAATTGATGAGCATAATCAGATTCTCTTTTCTGATTATGAAAGACATTTTGCAAACATTCAGGAAACACTCCAGAGTCTTTTGGAAAAAGCTACTGATAAACTTGGACAGATCAATGTCTATCCTGTTATCACCGGATCAGGCGGACTTACCCTCGCTAAACATCTCGGTGTTCCATTTACACAAGAAGTTGTTGCTGTAGCAACATCTCTTCAGGACTATGCGCCACAGACAGATGTAGCAATCGAACTTGGCGGTGAAGATGCCAAGATCATCTACTTTACAAATGGTATCGACCAGAGAATGAACGGTATCTGTGCCGGTGGTACTGGTTCTTTCATCGACCAGATGGCAACACTTCTTCAGACAGATGCTTCTGGTCTGAACGAATATGCAAAGAATTATAAGGCAATTTATCCAATTGCTGCACGATGTGGTGTATTTGCAAAATCAGATATTCAGCCACTAATCAATGAAGGTGCTACAAAAGAAGATCTTGCTGCATCCATTTTCCAGGCTGTCGTAAATCAGACGATCAGCGGACTTGCCTGTGGTAAACCAATTCGTGGTAATGTTGCATTCCTTGGTGGTCCACTTCATTTCCTTTCTGAATTAAAGGAAGCATTTGTCCGTACGCTGAATCTTACTGAAGAACAGACAATCGCTCCAGGTCACAGTCATCTTTTCGCTGCAGTAGGTTCTGCTATGAATTATAAAGAAGATGTTTGTGTTTCTGTTGCATCCCTGATTGAAAAATTATCAGGTAAGATCAAAATGGAATTTGAAGTAGAACGTATGGAACCTTTATTTAAGGATCAAGAAGCATATGATACATTTACAACAAGACACAATTCTCACTGTGTAAAGGCTGGTGACCTTGCTTCCTATCATGGAAACTGTTTCCTTGGTATCGATGCTGGTTCTACTACTACAAAAACAGCTGTTGTCAGTGAAGATGGTACGCTTCTGTATTCATTCTACAGCAGTAATAACGGAAGTCCTCTTGCTACGACGATCCGTTCTTTAAAGGAAATTTACAGTATCCTTCCTGCAGATGCAAAGATCGTACATTCTTGCTCAACAGGTTATGGTGAAGCTTTGATAAAGGCTGCTCTGATGCTCGATGAAGGGGAAGTTGAAACTGTTTCCCATTTTTATGCTGCTGCTTTCTTTGATCCTGAAGTTGACTGTATCATCGATATCGGTGGACAGGATATGAAATGTATTAAGATCAAAGATCAGACTGTTGATAGTGTTCAGCTGAACGAAGCATGTTCATCCGGATGTGGTTCTTTCATCGAAACATTTGCAAAGAGTCTGAACTTTACAGTTGAAAATTTTGCAAAAGAAGCTTTATTTGCGAAACATCCAATTGACCTTGGTACACGTTGTACTGTATTTATGAACTCCAAAGTAAAACAGGCACAGAAGGAAGGCGCTGAAGTTTCTGATATTTCAGCTGGTCTTGCTTATTCCGTAATTAAAAATGCTTTATATAAAGTAATTAAGATTTCCGATCCGAAAGATCTTGGACACCATATCGTTGTTCAGGGTGGTACATTCTACAATGATGCAGTCCTTCGTAGTTTTGAAAAGATTGCTGGTGTAGAAGCTGTCAGACCTGATATTGCCGGTATCATGGGTGCATTCGGTGCTGCCCTGATCGCAAGAGAACGTTATGACGCAATTTCTGATTCCTCCATGCTTTCCATTGAAAAGATCAATGAACTTACATTTGATACAAAAATGGCTCGTTGTAAAGGATGTACTAACAGCTGTCATCTGACTATCAATCGTTTCTCCGGTGGTAGACAGTTCATCACTGGTAACCGTTGCGAGCGAGGACTTGGTAAAGAAAAGAATAAAGATCATATTCCAAATCTGTTTGATTATAAACTGCACAGACTTTTCGACTATGAACCTTTGAGTGAGGATAAAGCGCCACGTGGTGTTGTTGGTATTCCAAGAGTCCTGAATATGTATGAGAATTATCCATTCTGGTACACATTCTTCACAAAGCTTGGATATCGTGTAGTTCTCTCTCCACAGTCAACACGTAAAATTTATGAACTTGGTATTGATAGTATTCCTAGTGAATCAGAATGTTATCCTGCGAAGCTTGCACATGGACATGTTACATGGCTGATCAAACAGGGTGTAAAATTTATCTTCTACCCATGTATTCCTTACGAACACAAGGAAATCGATCATACAAATAACCATTACAACTGTCCTATCGTTACTTCTTATGCTGAAAACATTAAGAATAATATCGATGAACTGAAGACAGAAAAAATTGATTTTAGAAATCCTTTCATGACATTTGAAAGTGAAGTCAATATTTCTAAACGACTTGTAGAAGAATTTGGTGCTGAAATTCCTGCCAGTGAAATTAAAGAGGCTGCTAAGGCTGCATGGCTGGAAATGATGGCATCTCGTGAAGACGTACATAAAAAGGGCGAAGAAACTTTAAAATATCTGCAGGAAACAGGCAGACGTGGTATTGTCCTTGCTGGTCGTCCATATCATGTTGATCCTGAGATCAACCATGGTATTCCTGAACTGATCAACTCCTATGGAATTGCCGTATTTACAGAGGATTCCATTGCACATCTTGGTAATGTTGAACGACCACTGATTGCTATGGATCAATGGATGTATCATTCAAGACTTTACGCTGCAGCTAGTTATGTCAGCACACAGGAAAATCTGGATCTGATCCAGCTCAACTCCTTCGGTTGTGGACTTGATGCGGTTACGACGGATTCTGTTAATGATATTTTAACAAAGGCCGGAAAGATTTACACAGTTCTTAAGATTGATGAAGTCAATAACTTAGGTGCTGCAAGAATCCGAGTAAGATCTTTACTTGCCGCTTTACGTGTCCGTGATAGTCATCATTTCAAGAGACACGTAGAAAGTGCAGCATACAAGCGTGTGGAATTTACACCTGAAATGCGTGAGAATTATACAATTCTCTGTCCTCAGATGTCACCGATCCACTTTGATCTTCTCGGGCCAGCACTTTCATCCTGTGGTTATAACTTTGAAGTCCTTGACAATGATAATAAATCATCTGTTGATGTAGGTCTTAAGTTTGTTAACAACGATGCCTGCTATCCATCTCTTATGGTAGTTGGCCAGATTATGAGTGCTGTTTTATCTGGTAAGTATGATTTAACCAAAACTGCAATTATCATTACCCAGACAGGTGGTGGTTGCCGTGCTTCCAACTATATTGGATTTATCAGACGTGCACTGCAGAAGGCTGGATATCCTGAAATTCCAGTAATTTCACTGAGTACCAGTGGTATTGAAACAAATTCAGGTTTCAGCTACAACTATATGATGTTAAAGAAAGCAATGCAGGCAATCGTATACGGCGATGCATTTATGAATGTTGTATACAGAACAAGACCTTATGAAGCTACACCTGGTTCTGCCAATGCACTTCATGAAAAATGGAAGAAGATCTGTATTGAGCAGCTGACACAGAAACGTGTATCCATGAAAGAATTCAATAAGAACCTTCGTGGTATTATTCATGACTTTGATGAACTTCCACTTCTCGATGTGAAAAAACCACGTGTTGGTGTTGTTGGTGAAATTCTTGTTAAGTTCCTTCCATCTGCAAATAACTACATTGTAGATCTGCTCGAAGCAGAAGGTGCAGAGGCGGTTATGCCTGACCTTATGGGCTTCCTGTTATACTGTGCTGAAAACGCTAATTTCAAGGCAAAATACCTTGGTGCTTCCAAGAAATCAGCATTTATTAACAATACTGCCATCAAGCTCTTAGAATGGTTCCGAAAAGAATCTACAAAGGCATTTGCACAGAGTAAGCGTTTTACTCCACCATCTTCTATTAAAGATACTGCTGCTGCCGCTAAAGATATCGTTTCCCTTGGTAATCAGACCGGTGAAGGCTGGCTGTTAACTGGTGAAATGATCGAACTGATCCATGACGGTGCAACCAATATTGTATGTTGTCAGCCATTTGCATGTCTGCCTAACCATATTGTTGGTAAAGGTGTTATCAAGGAATTACGACTTGCTTATCCTGAAGCAAATATTATTGCAATCGACTTTGATCCAGGTGCAAGTGAAGTTAACCAGCTGAACAGAATCAAACTGATGCTTTCTACAGCACAAAAGAACATGAAAGAAGCTTAATGCAATTGAAGCAGCTACTAATATATAATTGAAACAGAATGAAGAATTTCAACATTCTTAAAAAAATCCTCCGGATTCATTTCCCAATGGTGTTAAGTTAAGGATTCAAAGAGAAGTTAGTATCGTTTGCGATATTA
>CAJMQE010000049.1 GCA_905215405.1 uncultured bacterium | reverse complement strand
TAATATCGCAAACGATACTAACTTCTCTTTGAATCCTTAACTTAACACCATTGGGCAATCAGTCCCTGACTTTTAAATATTTTGCATACCTGACTGATGGCTTCTTGTTCCTTTTCATCCAGTGGCTTAAACTCTTTCATGTAACTCAGATTATCTTCCATCTGTTCACAGTTGCTCATTCCTGATAGCACCATTGCAATTCCGTCAAAACCTGCTGCATACCGGATCGCATAGCTGGCATAACTGCCTCCATGAAGCGCATCAAAAATCTCCTTTGCCTCCTTTGGAAGATTGACCAGACTTCCTCCCTTGACCGGTTCCATGACAATAACAGGAATTCCTCGTTTTTCGCAGACTTCCAGACATTTACGACTTTCAATTCCCGGATCTTCATAATCCACGTAATTGAACTGGATCTGTACTACTTCAATTTCAGGGTGTTCCGACAAAATCATTTCCAGAACCTCTGCTTTATCATGGAACGAGATCCCTACATGTCGTATTTTACCTTCTGCTTTTAATTCCTGTGCGATCTCGTAGGCACGACACTTCTTATATTTTTTATAAAATTCTGCATTCTGCGCATGCATCAGATAATAATCAAAATATTCTACTCCGCAGGCCTGCAGCTGCTGCTCAAAAAATGGACGGATATCTTCTTCTTTATTAAAGAAATTAACCGTCAGTTTATCTGTCAGTGTGTAGCTTTCTCTTGGATACCGACCGACAAGACAATCCCGGATCGCCGTCTCACTTTTTCCTGCCAGATATCCATGTGCCGTATCAAAGTACGTAAGCCCTGCGTTCATGAACAGATCGACCATTTTTGTAAATTCTTTTTCATCCACCTCTGCCCCATTCATAGGCAGTCGCATACAACCAAATCCAAATTTGTAAGAGCTGATTCCTATCATTTATATTCCCTCTTTCCACTTTTTGTATTGTAAATACTTTCCTTATCTCTCATACTAATCCTTTGAGTGTACTCGAAGTCAATAGTTTTTTACTCTGGATCCAGGATCGTCATCAGTTCGATCAGCGCTTGCATTTCTTTGGTCACCCATTTTCCCTTATGATATAGAAGCTGTCGGTAGACTTTGATATCCACATCACTGACCTCGATCACACGTAACTCTTTATCCCGGATTCCCTGCGCGACCGCAAACTCTGGAAGAAACGAATAGCCCATCCCATTTCTGACAAGATTGACTATAAATTCCGTATTGCCCGTCTCCAGAAATGGAATGATTTCCAGTCCCTTCCCGGCAAGAAAGCGATCAAGCGCATACCGGTAACTGGCATTTGGCTCCGTCAGAATAAATGGAAGATCTATGATCTCACTGACGCTTTGAACCTGTACGCCAGTATTTTGCTCCTGCTGACCACTTCCATGAGCAGCACCGACAAACAGCACTTTCTCCGGTTTTTCATACACTTTAACCCATCTTGTATCCTGCATGTTCTGATCCAGCAAATAGACCATATCAATAGTATTCCTGTTCATTTTATCCAGCAGGATTTCAGGCGAATCCAGTACAATACTGATTTTGACTTCTGGATAACGTCTATGGTACTCCTCAATGACTTTCTGTAAAATTGAAGCACAGATGGACTCGATCGTGCCGATTCGCAATTCACCTGAAAGTACTACTTTTTTTGCAATGGCATCTTTTGCCAGCTGTGCCTCGTTTAGCAATTTTACTGCAGACTCATAAAAGATTTTTCCCTGATGCGTGAGGATCGTCTTCTTTCCGATCCGGTCAAATAGATGAACCTGCAGTTCTTCCTCCAGTTTCTTAATTTGCAGTGTTACTGCCGCCTGCGAGTACGTCAGTTGTCTTGCTGCCTCCGAAAAACTTCCCAGGTCTGCAACTTTTACAAAGGTTCTTAATTCCCGAAATTCCATGTAATTCCCTCTCACCTATAAATATTTTTAATCATTATTATAAAAAACATAAATTTTACTATATTATACATCTGTGATACATTGAAAGAAAGAAGTATATTTTTAAGGAAGTTGAGGAGTTTACGATGAAAAAATCAGATTTAAAATACCAGACCTATCTTAAAATCTTACAGGAAGAATTAAGACCAGCCATGGGCTGTACTGAACCAATTTCACTCGCCTATGCTGCTGCAGTTGCAAAAGACCTGCTCGGCGCTTGTCCGGAAAAGATTTTAATTCAGGCCAGTGGCAGCATTATAAAGAATGTCAAATCTGTCATTGTTCCTAATACAGGCCATCTGAAAGGAATTCCTGCTGCTGTTGCCGCCGGAATTATCGCCGGTGATTCCAGCAAGGAGCTTGAAGTCATCGCGAAGGTATCCTCCGCACAGATCGATGCGATGCAAGAACTTTTGGATACAGCTACCTTTACCGTACAGCATTTGGAAAGTCCGCATACCTTTGATCTGATTGTTACACTTTTTCATGATGACTCTCATGCGACGGTACAGATTACAGATGACCATACCAATATTGTTTTCCTGCAAAAAGATACAAAAATTCTAAAAGATGTCCGTGCTACTGACGCTTGTGAAAATTCACTCAGTGATCGTAGCCTGCTCAATATGGAGGACATCTGGAACTTTACCAGAACCGTCGATTGTCGAGATGTATCCGAGCTACTAGATCGTCAGATTGCCTACAATATGGCAATTGCAAACGAAGGATTGAATAATAACTATGGCGCCAATATTGGTAAAGTGCTTCTGTCCATGGGCAGTGATGTCCGTACAAAAGCTCGTGCTTATGCTGCTGCCGGTTCTGATGCAAGAATGAATGGCTGTGAACTACCTGTAATCATCAATTCAGGCAGTGGCAACCAGGGCATGGCAACATCTATACCGGTCATTGTCTATGCACATGAGTTAGCGGTCACCGATGAACAGCTCTATCGTGCCCTCGTTCTATCCAATCTGACAACCATCCATCAGAAAACACCGATTGGAAGACTTTCTGCCTACTGTGGTGCTGTCAGTGCGGGGGCCGGCGCAGGCGCTGGAATAGCCTATCTACATAATGGCACTTATGAAGATATCATCCACACTGTCGTAAATGCTGTCTCCATTACCTCAGGTATTGTATGCGATGGTGCAAAGTCCTCATGTGCTGCTAAAATAGCGGCTTCTGTCGATGCTGGGATTCTCGGATTCTTTATGTATCGCAATGGACAGCAGTTCTACAATGGCGATGGTATTGTCAGTAATAACATCGAAAATACCATCAGAAATGTTGGCCAGCTTGCCAGCCAAGGTATGAAAGAGACAAATGAAGAAATCATTAAGATCATGATCAATGCCTGATTTCGTTGCTCTTTATCCGACATAGTTGACTATTATATAGAAACAGGCCATATGTGAAATGCTTCCTGTTATGATTTCCCTTGTTCCGGACTTTGATTCTTACTTGTCCGCCAGTGGAAATTTCAACATTTTCACTTATGACCTGTTTTTATTTTATATTCATGCTGTTGCTTCATCCACCTCTTCACCGATCAGATCCTCGCAGTCCCGCATTGCTTCCAGTGTTCTGGTGAAAAGATCATCTAGTTCCCAGCCAAGCATTTCTGCACCTTTTCGAATAACATCTCTTGAACAACCTGCAGCAAATTTCTTGTCCTTGAATTTCTTTTTCAGACTGGACAGCTGCATATCTTTACAGCTCTTTGATGGTCTCATTCTTGCGGCTGCCCCGATCAGACCTGTCAGCTCATCTATAGCAAAAAGCACTTTTTCCATCTGCTCCTGCGGTTCTATATCACAGCAGATAGAAAATCCATGACTGCATACTGCATGGATCATCTTGTCAGTAGCTCCTGCCTCCTGCAACAGATCAACAGCCTTCACACAATGCTGATCCGGATACTGCTCATAATCCACATCATGGAGCAGTCCTGCCATGCCCCAGAAATCTACATCGCTCTCACCAAGTTCTTTGGCGAACCAGCGCATACAACCTTCTACAGTAAATGCATGCTGCAGATGAAATGGCTCACTATTGTATTTTTTTAGCAGTTTCACTGCATCTTCTCTTGTCATTGTCTCACTCATAATTGTCCTCCGGTTTTGGTAGTTATGCATAGGTTACAATCATTTCCATGCAATCCCTATGCAAAAGATTGAAGTTTACATAACATTTTCTATTATTATACACCGAAACCAGAATTTAACAATAAGGTATCCACACTTTCATCCTTCCTTTTCCACGGTTTCCCCATGCATAATATGGGAGGGCAGTAATCGTTGCCGATTCCCTGACTGGTCTACAGCTGCTATATAGCGTATGTTCCCCGTCGCTTTCAGCATTTTTGATCCGGTAAGCAGGTATCTGTAACAGTGGAAGTTCTCTTAGCAGTCTGCGATCAAAGTACTCTTTTTCCACAATGTCTGTCGTGCCTGCATTTGCATCGACGACAAGTGTATTAATATTGCCTTCATTATCCGTGTCTTCCATGCAATAAACCAGTGGACCACGCATAATCGCACATTTACAAAAATCTGCAGTAACCTTTGTATTCGCATATACCAGGTGTGCAGTCATATCCAGATGAATTTCCACGCTATCCCCGGCCTTCAGGTTCTCCAGATGTAGATAGCCCTTTACCTGTTGAATATGCTTTTTTTCTCCATTGACCAGCACGTCTGTCCGTCTGCTCCAATATGGCTGACGGATTGCCAGTACTCCGTCTTCTTCCATTCGTTCTATCGTATACTGAACGACTCCCGAAAATGGATAATCCGTCTTCACATGTATAGCAAATGACGAATCCTGATAAATGCCTCCCATGAACAGGTCTGCATACAAAATTTTCTTTTTCTCTGTTGCCAGATGCCATGCGTACCGATTCAAAGATGCCAGCAATCTTGCCGCATTTGGTGGACAGCAGGCACATGGATACCACTTTGGACGCACTGCCCTGACAAACTGCACTGCTGGAATTTTTCCTGCATACTCCGGATCTACCTCAAGTGGATTTGCATACAAAAAACGAGTTCCATCCAGCTGGATCCCAGCCAGAACATTATTATAGAGCGCCTGCTCTAATACATCTGTGTACCTGGCATCATGGCTCATCTGCACCATCTCTTTTGCAAAAAAGATCAGGCCGATTGCTGCACAGGTCTCACTATAGGCTGTATCGTTCGGCAGATCGTAGGGCAGTGTAAATGCCTCTCCATTTGCTGTAGAACCAATGCCACCTGTCAGATACATTTGTTTTTCTGTTATACTGTCCCACATCCGTTTGCAAGCTGTAAGTAATGAAGCATCCTTCGTTTCCCGTGCCACCATTGCCATGCCTGTATACAAATAGACCGCTCTGACCGCATGTCCAACTGCATCCTGCTGTGTTCTGACTGGATTGGTATTCTGCGCATAATCAGTCTGTTCAGCTCCCATATTCCACACGGTCCAGGTTCGTTTTGCCTTTTCCCTTGCAAAATAAGTCGGGTCCATACCTCTCTGATCGATAAAATGTTTTGCAAGCTTCAGATATTTTTCTTCTCCTGTCAACCTTGCTAACCGTACAAGTGCCAGTTCGACCTCCGGATGCCCTGGAATCCCTTTGGGATATTCCTGCAAAAATGTCTGACATAACAGATCTGCATTCTTACGTGCAATTGCAAGGAACTTATGTTTTCCTGTCGCCTCACTATATGCAACTGCTGCTTCCAGCATATGCCCTGCGCAGTATAATTCATGCCCTTCCTGCAGATTCGTCCATTTTTCCTGCGGACGTTTCACCGTAAAATAAGTGTTCAGATATCCATCTTTTTGCTGCGTTCTGCCAATCAGATCTATTAGCTCATCCGCCCTGGATTCCAGCAGAGATACTTTTTTATAATTATTTGGTGCATTCTCTGCTTCCTTTTTTGCACTTTCTGACGTTTCTCCAGATTTTCTGTCTTCCTGATTCTGAATGGTATAAGCCACGGCTTCCAGCCATTTGTAGGTATCACTATCCTGAAATACCTGACCATAAAATTCTCCATGACTTTCCCCTGCAGCGATGCGAAAGTTTTCGATTGAATGACTCTTTTCGATTTCCGGATCCTGCAGACTGTCCTGTAACACCTGATACTGATACGGGAGCATTACATCTGCAACCAGCTCTTGATATCTGCTCCAAAATGTATCATCAATAACAAATTCACTCTTCATTTTCAAATCCCCCAATACTTGAAAATATTAATCGTTACCATGTTCCTTGCACGGTTCTTCCATGAACTGTTTTTTATCTATCTTGTGTTTTACTTATCTTGTGTTTTACATATCTTCTGCTTTACTTATCTTTTGTTTTATTTATGTATTCTTTTCTTAATCTATTATTTTCTTTGTCTTCTATTTCCTTTATCTTCTGTTTTTTAAATTTTGTTTTCTTATCTTCTGTTTTCTTAATCTTCTGTTTTCTTAATCTTCTATTTTCTTAATCTTTTGTTTTCTTTGACTTCTATTTTCTTTATCTTCTGTTTTCTTAATCTTCTGTTTTCTTTAAGATCTGTGTGATTTCTGCAATATACATATCGTGATAATTGCCTTCATCTTCCCCACTATACCATCTCTCACCGAGTTTTTCATCAATAAATCCCTCTGGTGCAAGATTCTGTCTGATCAGCTTTCTACAGAGCAGAACCGTCTCTGCTTCTGCAAAATATGGAACTTCATCGTGAAACATAACAGTCAGCCCAGCATTTTTTATTTTATCTTCCTCTCTTCCTGATACATTTCCAACATAAGACATCATTTTACGATATTTTGCTGTATCATAAAATGAGAGAGAAAATCCTTCTGCTGCATCGATGAACTCTTTGGTATATCTGCTGTGCCGAACGAACAGATACGCGACATTGCGTCCCCAGAATACTCCCATACCGCCCCAGGAAACAGTCATCGTATTCACTTTTTCCTCGTTTCCTGCTGCGACCAACATCCAGTCCTTTCCAATCTTTTCAAATGGATTACAAATAAAATCTTTTACATCCTGTACCTGAAATTCTGCCATATAATTTCTCCTTTTCCCATTAATTATTTGATATCGTGAATCCTTGCTTCATCAAATCGATCTTCCTGCGCATGTTTCTTTGCTGGATATCCGATTGGAATAATTGCAAATGCATGAAGTCCCTCAGGAATATCCAGTACACGTCTGACATTGTCCATTCGATCCTGTAATGGTGCAATTCCTGTCCAAACTGCCCCAAGTCCAAGCTCATCCGCTTCCAGAAGAAGGTTCTGCGTTGCCGCACTCAGATCGATCTGCCCATAATCCGGAAAACGGATATCACTGCGATAACAAGGTACGATCGCTAGTCCTGCATTTTTTACGCACCCAGTAAATGGACTGCATTTGGACAACTGTTCTATTTTATTTTGATCTGTGACCACATAGAACTCCCATGGCTGCTGATTTCCTGCCGAAGGGGCTGCCATTGCTGCACGAAGGAGTTTTTCCACCTTTTCATCTTCCACTTTCTGATCTGTAAATTCTCTTATACTTGTTCTGCTAAAAATACTATTCATTCTGACTTCATCCTTTCCACTTTTCTATCTGCAATTCTCATAAATACAGTGTTCTGCACTCTATTAACGCCAGTATAATGAAAAAAAGTGCGTTTTTCAATAACGCACTTTTATGTTAGTTCTATTCTATTCTCTGATTGTGATTCCCTTAGCCTGTCCATATGCTTTGGAGAATGAACAAATGGACTCCACGATTGGTATAACCGCCTGAAATTCTTCATTTACCTGATAAATAATTATTTTCGGTGGATTTTCTTCAATTACTTCTCTGACCAGAATCCCGCTCTTCTCCAGTTCTTTGAGCAGGGAAGCCAGTACTTTCTGTGTAATATCCGGAATTGTTTTTTCCAGCAGGGAGAAACGGTTGTCACCGTGAATGATATGCCACAGAATCCTCAACTTCCATTTTCCGCCCAGTAAATCGTGATTTAATAACAATGCACAATCATAACATTTCTTTATCTCAGCCATCCATGTACCAGTCCTTTCCACTGTTTTCTACCCTACAGCTTCCTGTCCTATTATCAGTGAAAATGAAGAAAAATGCAAACTCTGGCTTATGCTTTCAATCTACAGACTGTTGAGCAGCCCCTGTATTCCCTGTTTGTCGTAAATAGTCCGATAATAATCCACTTCATCCCGGATCAGTTCATCAATGACCTGCATTCCAAGCAGCTCTACCGGCGCCTTATCATCGGTCATCAGATAATTACCAGCCTGATAGGCACTCATTCGTTCCGATACTTTCTGCATCATCTGCGCCAGATTTCTGTCTGACTCCATTGCAATATTTCTGTTCATGGTCTCCAACATATTAGCTGAAGATCCCGCAAAAAGCTCCCTGTTCGTAGAACCCGCCACATCCGCCGTATAGACTTCCGGAAACACCGATGCAATTGTATCTGAAAGATACTCATTGATATTTCCTTCTTTCTGTCCTCGCATATTCATATTAACGACCATAACACCATCCGGATTTAAATGCTGTCTGACCAGCGTAAAAAATTCTACACTGGACATTTGAAAAGGAATTGTAATGTCCTGATATGCATCCACCATGATAACATCGTATTTCTGATCTGTTGCATTTAAATATGCCCTTCCATCATAGGTAGCCACATCAATATCCTCTGGCAATTCAAAGTATTTCTCAGCCAGCTTTGTTATTTTTTCATCGATTTCAACGCCTTGGATCTGCATTTGTGGAAAATATCGTCTGCACTGCGTTGCAAAAGTTCCAGTTCCCATACCGAGCACCAGTACATTCTGACTATCATTTTCCTGCACGCCCGCCATAAATGGGGCTGCCATAGCGTAATCATAATACATTCCAGTCAGTTCATGATTCTTTTTTAAAATGGACTGAACGCCGAAGAGGACATTGGTAGACAATGTCACATTATCCTGATCTTCCTTGACCTGCAGATAATTATAGACCGATTCCCCTTCATAGGTGAGCGAAGGCTCCCAGAATGCAAAACTATCCGATGCACCAAATATACAACAGATGATCAGAGCCACAACACCTACCACCATCTTTTTGCTCTTCTTTTTACTGCTGATAAAATAAACGACTGCCAGCAATAATAGAATACCTGAAAAAATTAAAAATGTTACCGATGTACCAACTGCTGGAATCGTTACAAAGGTTGGCAGAAAAGTACCAAGAATACTACCGATCGTATTTGCTGCCCCCAGTGTTCCGACCACTTTTCCACTATCATCAAGACTGCTGACCGTGTATTTTACCAGTGATGGGGTAACTGTTCCAAGAAGAAATAGTGGAAATACAAATATAATCATACAGGCCAAAAAAGCCGCCCATACAAGGAAATTACTGTTCACGGTAAAAATCAGAAGTGCTGATACGCCTAGAATGACATATTTTCCTGCCACTGGAATTGCAGCGATCCATATTGCAGCAATTATGATCCGACCATAAAGCCTGTCCGGATTCGGATTTTTATCCGCCATTCTGCCACCATATATATTTCCAAGTGCCATGGCGATCATGATTGTTCCAATGATAATCGTCCAGACGATCTGTGACGAACTAAAATATGGAGCCAACAGTCTGCTTGCCCCCAGCTCTACTGCCATGACTGACATTCCCGCAAAGAACTCTGTCAGATAGAGGTAAATATGATTCTTTAATATAGGCCTTTCCTGTACGCCGGTATTTTCCTTTTTCTTCCCACGATCTCTTCTAGCCTCATTTATTTTATCTTCGTTCTGGTTAATGCCTTCATTTCCTTCATTTTGCACTGTATTCTGCTTTAACGCCTGATCCGCCATGCGCTGTTCTTCGGTGTACTGTTCCGCCCTATGCTCTTGTGCATTGTACTGTTCTGCACTATGCTCTTGTGCGTTGTACTGTTCCGCACTATGCTGATTCGTCCTATGCTGTTCTTCTCTGTTATGTTCAGTGCTGCGCTTTTTTGCTTTTTGCTCCATCTTCCTTCTCCTCATTCCCGTTTCTTGTTTACTGCACCTTTTCTTCTGTTTCTATCCTACCACCTGGAGTACACTACATGTCAAGGGGTATCCGGTTCCTGTAAAAAAAATAAACGCCCCATGCGGACCTTCATCCACACGATGCGTTTATTTTTTACAGATACTCTACTCCCCAGTAGTGTGCTTTCGCCTGTTACTTATCCCATTTATTACGATTCCGCTTACTGATCCATACATCAGTAATTCCTCATGCATTTTATCTTTACTTTCTGATTGTCACACACTCTCCTGCGGGAATACAATATTTTCTGCCATCTGCCTTCAACCAGATATCCAGACAGGTCGGATTTTCTACATAATCTCCTGTTGCAGAATAATTCAGCTGACGAAATGCCTGTACATATCGACATATTTCCATATTGGTTGCATACCAGATATCCGCATGCCCCGCCATATAGTCCAGAAAAGCCTCCATGCGTTTCCAACCACAATAAAGGTCGAATTCGTAACTATGCCCCCACACATAGAAAAGAGCAGGAAATGTACCCTGTCCCTTCTGTACAAATGTCTCCTCCACGAAGTTCTCTGCCAATTGCTTCAGACATTCTTCTGTGTGATGACAAGTCGGATGCCACTCCATAAAATCATCAGGAATTCCAAATAACTGCGTTGATTTCGTTGTTCTTGCATAGGTTATCCCACACATTTTAGCTACATTTTCAACTTTCCGGTCAAAAGTACCCATCGGATACGCCATACCACAGACCGGATGTCTGATCAGGTCTTCCAGTTCTTTTTTATTTTCTGCGATCTCCCATGCGATCATCGGCTCTGCTACTGTAACCAGATTTGGATGTGTCTGTGAATGCACTGCAACTTCAAATCCCCTGTAGATCAACTCTGCCTGTTGACTCGTAAATTTGTAATGTGTACACTCACCACCGCCCTGTTGGAGCATATCAAGATCGCCCATCAGACCGGTATTCAGATTAAATGTAGCTTTTAGCTCTCTTTCCCTTAACATCTTAATAAATCTTTCATCCTGAGTAACTCCATCGTCGTAGCTAAGTGTAAATGCTTTCTTTCTTCCACCTGGGAACAGCATCTGGTCTTTTCTTAAACGCAACACTTGAAATCCCCTCCTGATTCTCCCATCGATATGATGGCATCATTATACCATTGGACAATTATTCTTTCTTATTCTATCTTGCTTTTTTTTCATCATTTTCAAACTATATTGCACCATGTTAATTTGCCTTTGTCCACAAAAAATGATATGATTTCCCCTAAGGGAATTAAACGGAAACTTATTTATAATCTGAATCATTATGGGGAACATGAGATGGATAAAATAACATTTTGCGGTAAAACGGATGGCATATCCGTTGAACAGATCGTACGATTTGGGGAATTTAACATGAAAGTAAAACACTTTCATAATCAATATGAAATCTTTTATATCATAGAGGGTGAGCGCCAGTTCTTTTTCAATAACCGCCATTACATTGCGCATTCTGGTGATCTGATCCTAATTGATACCAATCTGATCCATATGACAAAAGCAGTATCAACACAGGACCTTGGCTATAACCGGGTCATTCTTTATATCGACTATGAAAAAATGCAGGAGTTCGACCAGAAATATCCGGGTCTGGAACTGGTCCGCTTTTTTCATGACAATTATGGTATGTATCATTTAAACGCAGAACAGCAGCGGCTTTTTCTAATGCTCTACAGAGATCTGCGCATCTGCATGACCCACAAAGGCAGCAATTATTCCATCGGTGTCGATTTGGCAATCATGAACTGGCTGTTCCGGCTTCAAAGTGAACTTTCTCACCAACACTCTAACGTTCCTTCTTTGCAGGATAATTCTCGTTGCAAAACGGTCTATGCTGTTGCGGATTATCTTTCAGAGAATTGTGAAAAGAATATATCTCTTGATGAACTGGCGGAACACTTCTTTCTTAGTAAATATTACATTTGTCGAATTTTCAAAGAAATCACAAATTGTACCATTACTGAGTATATCAATATCCATCGGATTCGAAAAGCAAAGCGACTTTTGGAAGAGACCAGTCTGAGTATTTCACAGATTGCCAGCCGTCTTGGTTTTGAGAGTCTCACTTATTTTGAACGCACCTTTAAGACTTATATGAACCGTTCACCGCTGCGCTACCGCAAGACCCTGGATACCATTACTCCGGATCGGGAACGGCTTGGCGTTCTCGATGACACTTCCTATCTTCACCGATAGATAACAATAAAAAAATCTACATAAAAAAGTTCTGCCAGAAATGCTGGTATTCTTTTACACCTCAGCTTGTAATGCTGACAACAAAAGAAGTACCTAGCACTTCTGGCAGAACTTTTTAATAGACAATATATTTCCACTGATATTTTTCCAGGCTGACCTTGCCCTGTTCAAAAACGACTCCCTCAGCTTCGAGCAGTTCCCGCTGTCGGTTCTCTCCGCCAAATGCAAAAGCCTTTGACACCTCTCCAAACCGGTTCACCACCCTGTAACAGGGAATATGATCCGGATCCGGATTTGCATGCAGGGCATATCCGACCACGCGACTCCATTTTTTATTACCGGCCAGTTCTGCAACCTGTCCATAAGTCGCTACCTTGCCCGATGGAATTTTTCTAACCACGTCATATATCCTGTCAAATGCTCTGCCATCCATATTTGTCTCCTTCGTTCATTGTATTATCAAAATCAAAATTGCTGGTTACTACCATAGCTGCCGTCTTGATCTTTTCTACCAGCTTTTTTTACAAAATCTTTTACACAAGATTAATTTCTGCTGCATTTTTTCTGCTGCATCATCTTTACCGAATCTTTTCTCCATCCAGCCACGCACCCGTCAGCTCATCCTGCCGGTACTGCAGCTTAAGTGAAAAGAATGGATGCTCTTTCGCAAGCAGCTCCAGAAATATTTTGTCCCCCTGCCATAGATTTAATGTATGGATCTTAGATTTACTGACCCATTCCAGGTGTCCTTCCTCACAATCGATCAGTGTTCCCTCAAAACCATCTGCCGTGTACAGGCACATATACTCTGTATTGCACTGGTCGGAATCAAAAGTTACGATTCCACGGAACCGATAGGCCGTAAGTTTCAGACCGGTTTCCTCTAACACTTCACGCTCCAGACACTCTTCCGGGCTCTCATGTGCCTCAAAATGTCCACCTACGCCGATCCATTTATCTTTGTTGACATCATTGGCTCTGGATACTCTGTGCAGCATCAGATACTGATCATTCTTCTCAATATAACATAATGTAGTCAGCTGTGATCTCATCGTACTTTTTCATCCTCTCTTTCCAACCCAGTTCCAGATTCTTAATCTGATTTGTAATCTGATTTACGGTCTTATTTATCCTATGATTTAAATTTTAATTCCTGTTCAGATTGCTGTCCCAGCTCCTGCTCTGTTTCCTGCGCCTCACTCTTACCATTCATGCGCAATACCTCACGGCTAAATTTATCTGTCAGCCACATGAAATATGCAAATTCACCGACAAGTAGTACCACGAACACCATTACGGAGCCAATTCCAAGTGCCCTGACTGCCGTTGTACTGAAAAGTACATAGCCCATTGTCAGCAATAGAATGACATCCATCCAGGCAATTCTTCTCAGATGAATATTCATGCCTCTCATACAATCCTTAACATCTGCAAAACGGTCAGCATTGCGGAAAAAGATATAGGACTTTTTCACATAACGTGGACAGGCATACATCGTTACAAAATTAATGACGTACAATAGAACGCTCAGCCCAAGCAGTAGAAATAGTGCTTCCTTTCCACCTGTAGAATCAACTGTCCCACCAGCAAAATAACTCGCCAAATTATCTGGTATCTGATTCCATTCAATGACTGCTTCATAAATGATCCCCAACATCAGAATATGATTGATCAGATTTCCTATACTCAGCGATATCGAACGACAATCCCTGTATTTTAAATTATTTTTTTCCATTTTATCCTCATTTATTATCTTCTGTAGCAACATCAGAGAAATCAGTTCAATCCCAATGTCTGTTTCTGTTCATATGTAACCCAGCTGCCTTCATTCAGCTGCATATCGACCAATTTCTGATCGACGATCTCACAGACCAGATCTCCATCTGTCGTCATAAATACGACTCTGCTTTTGATCTGCTCTCCCTCTGGTAATTCTTCACAGCCATAGTCTGCTTCTGAAATCATTTTAATATGCGCCCACAAGTCTGCATGTTCGTTTAAATACTCATAGATCTGTTTATCCGACATTCCATCCTCCTTATTCTACGCTTATTGCCAAAATCTCAATTGTTTGTTTCGTCTCTTTTTTGGTCGTCTTCTCTTTTTTTCCTGTTCTCATCCTGTCTGTCTTTTACAATTTTGTCAATGGTATCACGATGCAACGGATAGTGATAATCCCGAATAATACGCTCTGTCGTATACCCATTGTCGACTAGATGTCTGATCGCATCTCCATACGCAAAGTTCCTTACAAAGTTTCCCAGAGATTCTTCAAAATATCCCATTGTATCGCCTCCTTTTCCTTATTGTACCACGAATCGACCCGGATCAATATCTGAAATTTATCATTGTGCTAATACTTTCCGCCATTTGCCTTCAACCAAGCTTTTGCCTTCTCATATTGCGGATAATACTTCTCAACGACTGCCCAGAACCTTTTGGAATGATTCATTTCCACCAGATGGCTCAGTTCATGTACCACAACGTAATCAAGGATTTCGGGCGGCATCATGATCAGTTTCCAGTTAAAATTCAGATTTTTTCTACTGCTGCAGCTTCCCCATCTGGTCTTTTGTTCCCGCAGACAGATCCTGTTATATGTGACTCCCATCTGTTCTGCGTAATATCTGACACGTTCCGGAAACACCTGCATTGCCTGATCCAGGTAGTGTTCCCGCTGCTGTTGCGTCAGCTGTCTTTTTTCCTGCTGGTTCTTTTTCGCCTTTTCCACATGTGTGAGGATCCACTCAGACCTGCTCTCAATAAATGTCATGATCTCTTTTCCTGACATCTGTGTCGGTGCCTTGATCTGCATCAGACCATTTTCTCTGATTGAGATCGACAGAGATTTTCTTACCGAATAACTGATCGTATAGAGAATCTGCTCCCCATTCAGTTCAAGCGCATAGACTTTCTCTGCCTGTTTCCTACTCGTTCTGCTCATCGGAATCTTCCTCCAGCACGTAATGTTCTCCTGTGGATTCCTCAAGAAGTTCCTCAAAATCTTTTCTTGTCAACGCTGACATCGAAGCACCACCTTCGTTGATCACCTGATCCGACAGTTCTTTTTTGGCTTCCTGCAGTTTAAGAATCTTTTCTTCGATAGTTCCTCTTGCAATCAGTTTAAATACCGAAACTTCCTTTGTCTGTCCTATCCTGTGCGCCCTGTCCGTTGCCTGATTCTGTGCAGCTATATTCCACCATGGGTCAAAATGAATTACAATACTTGCACTGGTAAGGTTCAGACCAGTACCACCAGCTTTCAGTGAAATCAGAAACAGTGGTGTGTCATCCGCATTAAATTCCTCGACCAGCTGTGCTCTTTTGAGCTTGCTCGTAGAACCATCCAGTCTGTAGAATGGAATATGTTCTTTTTTCAGCCTTTTCTCCATCATATCAAAAATACTCGTGAACTGTGAGAAAAGAAGGATCTTATGCCCTGCTTCCATCGCATTGCTGATCAGTTCCATACAGGTATCCATCTTGGCGGACTCGCCCTTATATTCCTCATAAACAAGTGCAGGTGCACAACAGATCTGACGAAGTCTCGTAATCGCAGCCAGAATTCTCAATTTATCATTGTTAAATTCCTGATCTGACTTTTCTTTCAGCCCACGTCTGACTCTCTCCAAAGTTGCCAGATAAAGCTTCTGCTGTTCCCCTGATAATTTCGAGTATATAATTTCTTCGTTCTTATCCGGAATTTCCTTCAGTACATCTTCCTTTACCCGGCGCATAATAAATGGGCGGATCATTTTCTGCAGTTTTCTGATCAGATCATCATTTTGCGTGCTGATTACATTTCCGTGGTCATCTCTCTTAAATGATGTCTGAATAATACCTGTTTCATAATCTCTCTTAAATTTGGTATAAGAGAAAAGCAGACCGGGCATCAGATAATCAAAGATGCTCCAGAGCTCGCTCAGTCTGTTTTCAATTGGTGTACCTGTCAGTGCGAATTTTACTCTGGCCGATACCTCTTTGACCGCTCTTGCTGCCTGTGTTGTATGGTTCTTGATATTTTGTGCCTCATCAATGATCATTGCATAGAATTTTGTATCGGCATATTCATCTATATCTCTTTTCAGCAAATCATAGGAAGTTACAACCACGTCATACTTTTCACATTCTGAAAGTGCATCTTTTCTCTCCTGTGCACTTCCGGCAACGATCAATGCCTTTAAGCCTTTGCCAAACTTCTCGATTTCATTTTCCCAGTTATAGATCAGGGATGCTGGACACACGATCAAACTGGTCCGGTGCTTCTCTAAATCTTTATCTGATCCGGATTTTGCTTCTTCCTTCCAGTCGATCTTTTTCCCGAGCAGAAAAGAAATGATCTGAATACTCTTTCCAAGTCCCATATCATCGGCAAGAATACCACCAAATCCAAGCATATCAATGGTCCTTAACCAGCGATAACCTGTTTCCTGATATTTACGCATAATCCCATCCAGTGAAGGAGGCACTTCAAAATCACTGTCTTCAAATGATTTGAGTTCTCTAATGACACGTTTGAACCCTTTATCCTTTCTGACTTCAATATCAAAGCTCTCACTCTCGCTCAACAGCTGATCCACAAATATAGAACGATATTGTGGCAGTTCAATAAGGCCATTTTCGATATCTTTAGCCTTAATCGCCAACGTATCCGTCATTTCTGAAAGTACAGCAAGACTGTTGTCCTCAATGCTGACGAAATCACCATTTTTCAAACGATAATACTTCTTTTTCAGACGATAATTAGACAGGATTCCTTCCAGTTCTCCCTTGGCAAGATCTCCTGTATCAAATGTCAGATCCAACAGACCGGCATTTATAGACACCCCCACTTTAACCTTTGGTGCAGAGTTCACTTTCAGTTTTTTAAAACTATCTGATACATAAACGTCCCCAAAGGTGCGGAGTTCATCCACACCTTCCAGTAAAAGCTGATAAACCTTGTCCTCATCACTTTCGTTTAAGATCAGACGTCCAATGATATCTTCACTATCAAAATATTTTCTGGCAATATAAAGAACTGCTCCTTCTTTTTCCAGATCCCGGTATGCATCCCTGGTATCAATACTCTTTAAGATATTATATGTTTCTGCACCGTACTCCGCATCCAGTCTGCAGATCAGATTCTTTCCGTTCTTGTCGAGATATATTTTTATTACCGCCTGCTCTGGCTGATATTCGTCCAGAAGTTCATCACATTCCACCCTGGCGTATTTTTTTATTACCGGTAAAAGTGTCGTGCAAAATGAGGTCATATCTTTTTCACTGATATCCAGACTCTTTGCTTCAAAGCAATCGCAAAGCTTACATACCGGATACATATTCTGTGAAAACTCTTCATCGCATTCGTAAACATTTTCGAGAATTCTGATAAACATTCTATCAGCATCTCCTACCGTCTCTATAGATGGAAGGCGAAGAGAAAATCCACGTCCCTTTTTCTTTTTATCCAGTCTGAACACCAGACTTGGATTTGCTGCTGTTATGGATATATGATCACTGTCCATAATGAAATTCTCCATTTTTACCGTTTTGCCGCACATGGTATGAAGGAAATCAGACAGTGTTCTTCCTGCCAGTTCAATTGTACGCACCGCTGGTACTGGGACATAGGAATATCCTCTGGTCACGAGCTGTTTATAGGATTTCATATAACGGCGTAAAAATTCTATAATTTTGAGGGAATCCGGTGTAAATGCACTTTCATCATGAAGAAAAGAAAGCTTCATACCATACTGATATTCATCCTTGTTATCAATTCTCTTCAGCAGCGCATTAATATCCTTGAGTACATATTTGTGCTCATTGCCGATCTTAAAATCAACTGACCAGTTCCAGTAATCGCGATAGACAATTGGCATGATCTCGATACTCCCACTGACTGCTGGCTGAATATATCTCGCTCTCTTTTTCAGGGACTGATGATTGATCAGTTCCACGATCTCACGACTTGTAATTACCACTGGATTCTGATTTTCCTTAAAAATAGAATCCTCTCCAAAGATCGACATCTGGGAGATCGGCTTCTTTTTATGTGTGGAAGGCTGTCTTTCATAAAGACCATTTACCGGCTTAGCAAATGGATCCGCCTTTCCCTGCTGTGCTTCCTCGATCAACTGACGGCCAGTCTTAATCGCTTCCAACCCATCGCTTTCTTCTTCTGCAAAATGCAGTGCCAGTGCGACACAGTGCTTGCACATGCCGTTGCCATTGTGAAATGCAGGGCACTCACACTGATAATCGTAGATTTCTTCTTTATTTTCATCATAATACACATTTACATAGTACTCATTATTATTAGAACCTTCTACATAAGCGCTGATATGGATTTCCGATTCCGTATCATAATCTGTTTTTATCCCATATACAAGTTTCCTGATCTGTCTGCCTTTGGAAAAAGCTCTTGCATTGCTCTTATCCCGAATCTCCTCCATTGGTATATTCACTGCTAACACCTGCCTTCTATAACTCCCGGCTCTCATCCTTTACTTCATCATTGCAGACCAGCATTGTCTTTTTGATAAGTAATGGGTGAATTTCTTTATCAACCTGTTTCCTGTCAGCTACATAAAATGTTCCATCGCTGACAATTATAATAATCCTGGAACGTGTCTGATAGTCTTTTAAAAAAGTGACCAGACAATCCAGTGATTTTTCCTGCATAACTGGTTCAAAATGGTCAAAATATTTTCCAATGATCATTGTCTGCATTGGAACGATTTCTCCTGAGATCTCTTCATTCGATTTCCAGGAAACCACATTCAGCCGCGCATTCTTGAATCTTTCACTATATGTTTTCAATGTCTTCATCACATGGACAGTGGTCGCCTTTGCCTGATCATGTTCCAGGTTCCAGTCTATTACAACTGTCATCTCGGGATTCTTTTCCATGCTGTCGTTGCCAGGTTCGTGTAAGATTCTCTCTATTCTCTGCTTCAGTTTTATCGTTTCAATTAGTTCCAATTCTATTCTCCGATCTAAAGAATGAATTCCGGCATGACCTCTGGCATTGGGCAAACCACCAGAAATCCTGCCGGAATCTTATATCTGTCTATCTGTCAATTACTGCAGTACTACACAATCAGTGAACACTTTGCTCTCCGCTGTATTCGTTCTGCTCTTAAATGTTACATTCTCTGCTGTAATATTTTTTCCATTGCTGATCACATAGGCACGATCTGCTGAAACACTAACATTTTTCAGATGAATATCGTGGATTGGCAGTACAGTCAGACCTTCCACTTTCAGTCCTGTTGCTGCTCCACGGCAGGTAACATTTTCAATTTCTATATTTTTAAATTCCGGTACATCTTCCATATTCTGCATCACATCTTTTTCTTCCTGTTCGTGATCCATTTTATAAAGAGAATACCCCATGGTAAAGATCATTGCTTCCTCTTCGATATCAAGCATGTTGATATTTTCCATGTGAATGTTTTCTACAACACCGCCTCTGCCAAGCTGGCTCTTGAATCTGATTCCTGTGTCTGTCCCAATAAATGTACAGTTGTCTACATAGACATCTTTGACACCACGAGACATTTCGCTGCCGACAACAAAGCCACCATGACCATGAAGTACAGTACAGTCATGAATATAGACATTTTCTGTTGGTCCTTTGACTTTCCTTGCGACTTCATTTTTACCGGACTTGATACAGATGGCATCGTCTCCTACATCGAACTTTGTATTGACGATTTCAACCGTATGACAGGATTCCACGTCGATTCCATCTCCGTTCTGTGCATGATATGGATTTCGAATCGTAGCATTTCGTACTGTCAGATTCGTACAGAACAACGGATGCACATTCCAGTTCGGTGAATTCTCCAGGGTAACTCCATCGATCAAAACTTTGTTACAATGAATAAAATTAACCATGACTGGTCTTAAAAAATCATAATATGGAGCGGCTTTTTCCAGTGCATTTTCCTCATCAACAGCAGGTTCTCCCTTTAAGCATCCCTCATAGGCGCTCTTTGTCGGGAACCACATACCGCCTTCTTTGGTCGGAATTACATTGTCACTGCTCTCAAGCATCTTTTTCCACTGTCTCTCTGTGACCTTGAACTTCTTTACAACTCTCCAGAGGTGACCATTGCCATCGATTGTCCCTTTTCCTGTTATGGCAACATTCTCAGCATTTCTGGCTGTAATTGGAGAAACCGCACGAATTCTTGGCTGTCCTTCATAATCCGTGAACTGTACCGGATACTCTTCCTTATTCTTGTCGAACAATAACAGTGCTCCACTCTCTAAATGAAGATCAATGCCAGATTTCAGTTCGACTGGACCTGTCAGCCACATTCCCGCAGGAATGACCACATGTCCGCCACCCTGTTTGACAGCTTCTTCGATGGTTTTTCTGATGACTTCTGTATTGGAAACTTCTCCACCTGCAACAGCTCCGAACTGCTCGATTGAGAAATATTTATCCTGAAAATGTGGAACTTCCACTTTAAAATTTTTCAAAAACTCATTTTTTGTTTTCATAACATCCTCCATAGTATCTGGCAGATTCTGTATGCTTATTCCTGCCAGTAGCCATATGATTCTATTTTACCCCAAAATCTCCCATCTGACTACCTCAAATTTCTTCTGAAGCGATTCCAGACAGTTCCCTGGAAGTAACAATACCCTTTTTCAAATAAGAACAGTGCCACCTGTCCTGCAATTGCAGCCCCCACCAGTACATGAGGACTGATCTCTCCGGAATAGATCAGCTTAGGTGCGAGCACCAGGAGTGGAAGATACATAATATTAAATATCAGATATCTGAGTACCCAGAAAATCCTGTGAATTCTTACGTTCTGTGTAAAATCCGTTCCTGCCTTCCTGCAGAGCAGATTCCATGCAATCTCACTTAATAAAATATAGAGAGACATTACAGCATATGTAATACAATACATTTTGACTGGAGCCAGTATCAATGCAAGTATCAAACTTGCTGCAAAAAACCCTGCACCCATCATAGAACCATATTCCCTGACCGCTATGCCCACACAAAATGCTGCACCAGCCAGAAAGAACAGCGTACTCATTTCCAGTGTTCCGCCAAATATAATCAAAATTACATCAACTGCAAGTAACAGTCCGAGGACTGCAATTCTTTTCGAATTTACATGCATGAACAGAGATCGCCTCCCATACATTCACAAAGAGTATCTGCACACCACAGATCACAACATAAGTTTCCTGTTCCAAATCCCGGCTGTCTGCCACCATAACTGCTCGTAGACTGATATCTGGAGCCTCTGAACTGCAACTGATTCAGGAAGTTCTTGTATTCCATATTATTTGGTGCCATGGAAACTGCCTGCTGTGCATGACTCATGGCATCCATATTATTGCCAAGTCCTGCGCTGGTAACCGCATAAAGATAATGCCACTCAGCACTTCTGTTCTGAATTCCTGAAAGCGCACTCAATGCTTCCGAATATCTTCTATTATTGATATAGGTTCGGACAGAATTAAAACGCATCATATCATCGGATGATCCGCTATATCCACCATTTCCATAATTTCCACTCTGATATCCACCACCAAAGCCTGCATTTGATGTACCATGTTCCCGCATATCCATAATCTGCTGATATGCTTCTTGTACTTCCTTAAATTTTTCTTCTGCAAGATCTTTCAATGGATTATTCGCAACATTGTCAGGGTGATATCTTCTGCTCAATTCGCGGTAAGCCTTCTTAATTTCATCATTGGTTGCATTTTTAGAAACGCCTAAAACTTCATATGGATCTTTTGTCATACTGTATTCCTCTCTTATCTTTTTTCTGATACTTCCTATTTCAATTTTGCAATGCGGTTTACGCTCTGCATTTTTATCTATTTCAAACTATTTACGTTACTTTCCTCTGTATCTCCAGCTTTTTTGTCAGCCTGATCCCGCTGTTTTCTGTCGAACTTGTTCCATACACCGACATATAGAATATTTCTTAATATATCCACATTCTGTACACATGGAAGCTTTTCGAACTCTGTACTGCATTCTGCCATCATCATTGCCAGGATCGTGTTACAGGTCTTTGCAAATGCTTCTTCATTTTCACTCTGATCATAGAGTGTTTTAAACACATTGTAACTTCCTGTCTTTCTGTCTTCCTCTATATCGTCATACGCATCCATCAGATATATGAACTTTCCAAGGAAGAATCCCATTTTTCTAAGACTATCCGCCCACATGTCCTCTTTCATGGCGAATAATTCTCCCATCAGATTGCCAAAATATCTGCTTGCGACATCAATATTTTCTTCCTGCTGTTTTTCTACTTTGGAGAGTCTTTTCAGGTCGAACAGGATCTTTCTGCATTTATCCGGATATCGTTCCTCTATCTTTTTAAAGGAAGGATGCAGCGTTCTGAGCGCGATCATTGCCTTTTTGTCCCTGTCATCATGCCAGTCGTCAACAAATTTATAATAAGTCAGCACAATATTCATATCGGCTGCATATTCCGTTATTTCGTTAAATGTCATATCCCTTTTATCCAGCGGATGTGCCATACACCTTCTATGTTCTGTCTCCGTTTTCGGTTCATACAGGGAAGATAGTAGAATGACCAGAAATGTCATGTCATATGACAGAGTCATCTTACCTATATATCCGTATTTTTCCTGCAGTTTATGGCATAACCCACAATAATAAGCCCTGTACTGATAGAAATCTTTTACTTTCAATTCGGGTTTGTATATATTTACATATCCAAACACGCCACCACCCGCCTTTCACGCACGTATTTTCCCAGTTTATCTGTGAATTTACTATATCTAATCAGTATAATAGTTACGCTACAAATAATCAATTAAATTTCAGTAAACTTTTCCCCACCAAGTCTCATGATTGATGCAAATCCCCTCTGTTTACTTGCATGTTAGTTCCATACTCTGTATAATAACTCCATAGCAAATTTTTCCAGTTTTTGTACTCTTATTACATTTAATTGGAAATAATAAATGGAAATAAAATTTTTAAAAGGACCACATATATTATGGATGAACATATAACGACTGATACAGACACAAAGCAAATCATTTTTTCCAATACACCTGCCAATTTTACGCCGGCAAAAAATACAATTCCTAACAGTGACAGCACTAGCACTTCAACTATTACGACACAATCTCCTGCCTTAACAGATACCAATGGCAGCACCGGGACTTCTTTTTTTGATACCGTCTGGCTGTCTTCCTTTATTCCGGAGATCTGTTGCATGCTCATGATTGCTACAATGGCACTCTGTGCACAGTTACTTAATGAACAAGAGATCATCTTTCCAGAAATCGCAGCACTTGTCGTCGGTGCATGGGCTATGCCCACGCAGCCATGGAAAACTTCCCGTTTGCAGATGTTTCTGCTAATGAGCATCTCATCAGTAGCCGGCCTGTGTTTTGTCCGCTTTATCCCTGGTGGCATCTATCCGAAAGTCCTGCTGGCATTTCTGTTCACGGCCTGTATCCTGAGCCTGTCAAGAACGACTCTGATTCCTGTAATCTCTGCCTGCATTCTTCCAATTCTACTGGGCACGGACAGCATTGTTTATCCATGTTCTGTATGTATGATGACCGCCATGATCGTTCTCCTACAAAAGCTTATGGAATGTCTGCACATAAAAACTGCAACCGCCTACACGCCAGCGCCATCCATCCCCCGTGAAACTCTGATTCAGTGGGGCATGCGCCTGGTCGTATTTGCAGCTGCAGCTTTTCTTCCAGTCTGGTTCCACCAGTATTATTTTATTGCACCTCCAGTCATTGTTACCTTTGTAGAGCTCTCCAGTCCGGATAGTAAAGTCAGGAAACAACCGGAAAAAATATGCATTCTGATCACATTATGTGCTGTTATCGGCGTACTATGCCGTTTTAGTTCCAATATTCTTGGTCTGTCGGTACCTGTTGGAATCGTTATTGCATTTCTTCTGGTCTTGATCGTCTTTCACCAGCTTGAACTGTATTTTCCACCTGCCGGTGCAATTGCACTTCTCCCGTTCTTACTACATTCAGAGGGCCTGTGGTTCTATCCGATCGAAGTCGCATGTGGTACCATTGTTTTTGCCGTCTGCTCTTTACTCCTCTGCCGGCTGTTCGCAAAGATCCGTTAATGGACGGAATGTATATCCCATTTCTTCCCACTTTGTCAGCAGTTCATCAATGATCTCACCGTTGGTGCTGGATGTGTTATGTAGAAGCACAACTGCACCTGGATGAATCCTCGTAAGCAGTTTACTGTAGGCTTCTTCCTTTGTCGGCTGTTTATCCTGATACCAGTCTACATAGGCCAGGCTCCAGAAAAATGTCTTATATCCGAGCTGTTGTGCCATCTTTAAATTTTCCGTGTTATATTTGCCCTGTGGCGGCCGGTAAAATTTTGTCATCTGCTTTCCGGTTATCTGTTCAAACAGATTCTCCACATCCTGTATCTCTTTTGTAAAACTTTCTGTCGTTGAAATCTTTGACATATCATAGTGATGATACGTGTGATTGCCAACAATATGTCCCTCATCTACCATTCTTTTAACAATATCCGGACTAGTCTCAAGATAATTGCCGACCACAAAGAATGTTCCGATCGCATTATGCTTTTTCAATGCATCCAGAATTTTCTCCGTATTTCCATTTTCGTACCCGCAGTCAAATGTCAAATATATGACCTTTTCATCCGCGCTTCCGCAAAAATATGTATCATACTGCTTTAATTCCTCGGCAGATGCATTTCCACTGGGCTGCTGTCCTTCCTGCCCGAATCCCAGTCCCCAGTTATCCTTAGATGCAACAACCGCAGATGTTTCAGCCGATCGTCCAATCCCTGTTATCGCATCGACCGCCATTGCCGTTAATTCTCCAATGCAATACATGATCACGAACATCATTAGAACAAATAACGCTTTTTTTGCCTTTGCCTTCCATGGAACTTCCCGACTGAACATCTCTTTCAGACGTCCTACATTATCTTTGGGCGAAAGACTGGCGATGCTTACCTGCTCCTCATTCTGATCCACATCCTGATTCTTTTTATCTATTTTCTGATTTTCTAAATTCTGTTTTAGTTCTAGTTCTGATTTTCTTTTTACAGTCGTTTGCTGTCTTTCTAAATAAATCTGTTTTGCCGTTGCCGCCTGTTTTCTATCTATCTCCTGTTTTCCTACTGTTAATTTCTGATTTCTATCTATCTCCTGTTTTCCTGCCGCTGTCTGTTTTGCTTCTTGTTCCTGCTTTTCTACTGTCGTCTTTTTTCCAGAAGATTTCATCTCTTTTCTGTTTCTGTGTTTCTTAAATATTCCTGTTTGCTCTGCTTTTTGTTCGTGTCTTGCCTTGCCGCTTTTTTCTTCCTGTCCTGCCTGCATCCGCTCTCTGTAACTTTGCCTCTTGGGTTGCTCTAGACTTTTTCTCTGTGCCTCTACATGGTCATCCTGCAGACTGTCACGCAGACTTTTTTGCAGATCTTTCTCGAAACTGGAAGCTTCTTCCTGCTGTCGTTTTCGCCTCCTGTCATCCTCTGAATCTAATATGACACGGCCATACCTGCCTTCCTGTGACATATATGAATTCCTCCCCTTCTGCCCCTACATTGTTCCGTAACTGGCAGAAACCATCTTTTATCATAAATATATGAGATTTTAGAACCATTCATTCGTTCAAGATTCATTGTAATTGTCCGAATTGTGTTGTAAACTAATAAGAAAAGCGTCATAAAAAATGAACAAAAGAGGGAAGTTATGTCTATTAAAGTATTTGCACTGACACATAAACAATTTGATGTACCAGCGGACAAGACCTATGAGCCGCTACATGTAGGCCGCGCCTGCGCTAAGTATCTCGGTTACAGGGGAGATAATACCGGTGATAACATTTCCGATAAGAACTGTTATTATAGTGAACTGACCGGTGTATACTGGATCTGGAAAAATTACCACGATGCAGATTACGTAGGAGTATGCCACTACCGTAGATATCTGCTGAACGAACAAGAAAAAGTATTTACCGCAAGCGAAATGGAGAACATCCTGAAAAGTTATGACATCATTACATCAAAATGTCTGGATCTGAATTTCTCATACTATTATGGTTTTGGTGAAAATCATAATATTGATGATCTGCTTGCCACTGAAAAAGTAATCAAAGAAAAATATCCTGAGTACTACGAAACTTATCATCGTCTTGTACATCAGAACCATACCTATTTCGGCAATATTATGATCTGTAAGAAAGAACTTTTTGACGACTACTGCGCATGGTTATTCGATATTTTTTCGGAAGTAGAAAAGCATGTATGCTTTGATGATTATGATGACTACCACAAACGTGTCTATGGTTTTATTTCTGAATTTCTGCTCTATGTATGGGTGACATATCACAACCTGAGTGTATATAAAAGTAAAGTAGGCATTATCGGTGAAAAATGTGAGACTCATGAAATCAAGAAACGCCTGGTAGCGTATCTGAAAGAAAAAGATACCGAAGGTGCAAAAGCTTACTTTACCAAGGCTTTTGAAAAACGTCCCGATGTTCTGATGGAAGCCTCCGATATCAATGATGAACTTCATCTGATCATTCAGGCTGTCAGCACTGCAAGTCTGGAACAACAGCTCAATAACGGGCATTCCATCCTTGATTCCATAGATGATTATGAACCACTGCTCTCCTATTTTCGTAAGCTCAATGCGGTCGTGAACCATTTCCGTGCAAAGGAACAGACTCCAGACGATATTCAGTATTTGCAGACTTCTGCAGTATCTGACACTGCAATTCAGATTTCTGCCCGCCTGTTCTGTCCAACAGAAGAAAACTGTGTCCAGACCATTCAAGCTATGATTGAAACAAGAAAAACGAAGTAATCCGCTTTCGCTAGAAATAAAAGCAGAAAGTAAGTCAACTCACGCACTAGTCCTGTTTATAAAGTAGAAAGTAACGCTATTCGCACACTTGTTAAGTGTTAAAAAAGCAGCATGTAACGCAATTCGTGTACCTGTTATGTGTTTAAAAAATAGCATGTAACGCAATTCGTGTACCTGTTATGTGTTTATAAAATAGCATGTAGCGCAATTTGTGTACCTGTTATATGTTTATAAAATAGCATGTAGCGCAATTTGTATACCAGTAATAATAATGAAAAAGAGGAAAACACAGCCAGCATTCTCTGTGTTTTCCTCTTTTCTTTTTGCATATAACAGCATTTTTTGATATCTAATTGCACTGTTTATAATTTATATTCACACTGTTTATGATATATAATTACACTATTTATGTTATATAATCACACTATTTATGATATATAATTACGCTATTTATGATATATAATTACGCTGTTCATAATATTATTTTGTTATACCTATTTTCCATTCATGAATGGCCCATAGAGTTACTTTTTGATAGAATGTAAGTACCTTGTTCAACGTACAGAATTATTTTATAGAAACAAATACATTTTCTACAGATACAGGACCAGATTGATCAGTATGATCAGCAGATAACAGCCTCCTACACTGCCGATTACAGCAAAATGGAACTTTTTATGCATCAGCATCACTGCAATGTATTCTCGTAACGTTGCATTGGGGAGAAAATATCCAGCCGTTCGTGCACCAAGTCCCCTTGCATATTTTAAGCCGGTCTGTGCTGCATATATTCTTGCCCGATACACATGATAACTGCTTGTCGCGATTGCACAGCGAAATTTCTTTCCACCTGCATCCTGTTCCATGATTTTCTTCGAAAACTGCAGATTCTGAATCGTATTCAACGACTGATCCTCTATCAGAATATCTTCCTTTGCCACTCCATGTTCTATTGCATACTCTGCCATCGCCTGCGCTTCCGGCCGTTTTTCATCGTTGCCCTGTCCTCCTGACAATAGAATTTTAGGATTTCTTCCCTTTCTATGCGCGTTTTCGTAAAAATGTATCGCACAATTAATTCTACCAGCAAGCAACGGGGATACCCTTGTACCATCCAATAATCCACATCCCAGGACAACAACATAATTCACTTTTTTCGATGGACGATCGAGTACTGCTACTACCGACATAGTTAAAAATCCCATCATAGTAGCAACCAAATAGAACTCTACCACATACAGAAAACTAAATAATGTTATGACCGCTGGTGTCCGTAAATATTGTACAAATACGATCGACAGAATCATCTGAATACAAATTGCAATTGCAAGAAAAAGTGTCAGCATATTTTGTAAGGAACGCTTTTCCCTCTTCAACACCCTAACTGAATTCCAGAATAAAAGAAGGACAATAATATAAATACCGCCTAATAAAAACAGACCTAATATTGTACAAATTATCAGTACCAGCAAAATGACCGGTTTATAATTTGTTTCGACCAATACAAATATCAGGGACAACAGAAGGCTTCCCAGCCCTGCATCCAGAATCAATCCATTGAGCATTCCGGTCGGCTTCACCACATATAGTACCATAAACAGCACGAGAAAGATTGCTGTAATGGCAAATATAACCTCTATCATTTGTATCATCTTTTCATACTCCAATCCTTTGTATTTTCTAATTTATTACTTCGCATGTTTTGACTCCTGTTTCCTCATTTATCCATTTTATCATATTCAGTCAGGTTGTATATCTTTCTTTTTCATATTCTTTCATCTAAATAAATCGGGTAGGAGGTAAATAATTATTTTATTTACCGTCCTCCCACACCACCGT
>CAJMQE010000048.1 GCA_905215405.1 uncultured bacterium | reverse complement strand
AATCCCACACCACATTTTCTGTGATGTGAGACTTTCTTAACTTAATGCCATTGTCATTATGACAGCAGGCTTTTTTATTTGAAGATTTGGATAGTACAGAAAATGTTGTTATGATCTGAACTATAGTTGCTATATTCAATAGATCTTATGCTTTGAGCGATATCTTCTATATTCAATAGACTTTATGCTTTGAGCAATATCCTCTATTTAAATAGACTTTATGCTTTGAGCAATATCCTCTATATTCAATAGACTTTATGCTTTGAGCGATATCCTCTATATTCAATAGACTTTATGCTTTGAGTGATATCCTCTATATTCAATAGACTTTATACTCGGAGCTATAGTTTCTTTATTTATGATTTTATATTCTGATTAAATTCGCATATTCAATATTTTTTTATTCTAATGATTCTTTGCTATTGTAGATAAGAAAAACCTCGGCACGGGGTGCAACGGCTATTTTTCTATCTGCTGTTGCTCAAACTTTTCTAACAGTTCAAGGTACTGATCGAGTTTGTGGTCGTAGATCAGGGTAAGAAGCCCATTCAGACGATACAGTGCTGTCACAAGCATCTCGTTACTTATTATAGAAGATTCACAGGCATCTGATAACTCATCTAAATCGACGACTCTGACAAATCCATCATTTTCAATAATGACATCGGCAAGAAGGTCTGTGAAAACATAAGTATCTGTTTTAACGTCAAAAGATGTGTCAATAATATCACAGTAGATATAGAGCAATTTGTGTTCTGTTGTATAGAATTTGCTGATTTTCCAGCCTTTATCCATAAGGTAAAGAGAAATTCCGCTGGCAAACTCATTTTTTGGATGAATTGTATCCCATTGTGTAACAATATAAGTATCCGTTTTGTCAATAATCTTATCATTTTTTAAACAAATACACTCATTTGGAATGAGTCTTTTGCGGTAAAGAGTAGACATTTGTTGCCCTCCTGTAAACTTTTTTAAATTATATCAATTAAAGATTAAAATTTCAATCAGTTATGGACATTTATTAACATTTTATTAAAAAAATAGACATTTTCTAAAAAAATGATATAATTAAATTTATATCTTCCATATTAGTATTACCTTATGTTATAATATTAACAAAGAAAGGCGATATATTGTATGAATAATAAAGGATCTGGGTATAGAAATATAATTTTTATATCACAGTTAAGTATCAATGTTATGGTACCTACATTTCTATGTTTGTTTATAGGAATATGGATAGATAAGCAGTTTCATACCGTTTTCACGATCCCTTTCTTGGTACTGGGGATGCTTGCCGGTGGCAGAAATGCTTACGTGGTAGCAATGAAAACAGTCAAAGATGAGGAAAGAGTACGAAAGAAGAAAGTCGAAGACGAAATACAAGCGACAATCGAAAGGGCTAACAGGGAAAAGAAAGATGAATAAGCTTAAGAATTTAAATCCGGTTTTGGCAGATCTGCTGATACTGGATATTGTATATTTGCTTATAGGGGAAGTAATCATATTCAGCTTTTTTCCTAATAAGTTATATTGCGCCATAGGTTTTATGGCAGGGGTATTATTTTCAATGTTTGCTGCATTTCATATGAGCATTACGCTTGCACAGTCTATACAGCTTTCAGATAGCGGGGCGGTTAAGAAATCAATTATTGCGTACACTATCAGATTGGCGGCAATCGCGGTTATCTTCATTCTTTTGTATGGTACAGGTGCAGGTGATATTCTTGCTGCATTTGTAGGCATGTTTGCATTGAAAGTATCGGCTTATTTACAGCCGCTTACTCATAAAGTTGTTACAAAAATCTTAAGAAAAGGAAGGTGAGAAGGTGGGAGGCACAATGTTTAGCGTGCGTGCATCTAATGATGCAAGTTTCATGATCAAGTATCTGAAAGATATTAAAATCGGAAATGTAACTGTGCACATCACAACAACACATGTTGCAATGCTGGTTGTTTCGCTTGTGATTATAATTGGAGCAATTATAGCGAGAGTTATAATAAACAAGAAAGACGCTTCAGATACACCTGGCACGTACCAGAATATCGTTGAACTTATTATCGAAATGCTTGGTAATCAGGTCAATGCTATCATGGGTACTAATGCGCACAGGTTTGTGAACTACATCACCGCGATATTCGTATTTATTCTGATAAGTAATATCTCGGGTATTTTTGGACTTAGAGCACCGACAGCAGATTATGGTGTTACACTGCCATTAGGTTTGATTACCTTTGGTATGGTACACTATTGTGGTATTAAGAAAAATAAGTCAAAACATTTTACTGATTTGTTTAAGCCGATGTTTTTCTTATTCCCAATTAATTTAATTGGTGAATTTGCGGTGCCACTTTCATTATCATTACGTTTGTTTGGTAATGTAATGTCTGGAACAGTTTTGATGGGACTTATTTACAGTCTGTTACCTATATTTGTTAAAATAGGTTTCCCGTCAGTACTTCATATCTACTTTGATATTTTTTCCGGATGTATTCAGGCATACGTATTCAGTATGTTAACAATGGTTTATGTTAACGACAAAATTGCCGACTAAAGGCTAACAACTAAAAACAAAAATCTATTTTTAGGAGGATTCTAGAATGAACATTAGTGGACAGGAATTTATTAGTGCTATGTCAGCAGTAGGTGCTGGTATTGCGATGATCGCAGGTGTAGGTCCTGGTATTGGACAGGGTATTGCAGCAGGTCATGCTGCAGCAGCAGTTGGACGTAATCCAGGTGCAAAATCAGATATCACTTCAACTATGTTACTTGGACAGGCCGTTGCCGAGACAACAGGTCTTTATGGTTTCGCTGTAGCTATTATCTTAATGTTTGTAAAACCTTTCAAATAGGTTATAACAATCATTTAAGCTGATAGAGAGGAGGCGAAATCTTGGGATTCTTAGGAAGTTTTATTAGTCTTACTGCGACAGCAACAACTGCGGCAGAAGAGACGACTAGACTGTTTGGCCTTGATTATCAGACACTTTTTGATACAGCAGTAACAGCTGTCAATATTTTCATTCTTTTCATTCTGCTTTCTTATATTCTGTTTAACCCGGCAAGGGATATGCTGAAGAAGAGACAGGAAAAGATAACAAAAGACAGAGAGAATGCGAAAGCAGAAAATGAAGCTGCTCAGCAGCTCAAAGCTGACTATAGCGAAAAGTTAAAGAAAGTCGATAAAGAGGCAGAAGTTATATTAAGTGAAGCAAGAAAAACTGCTTTACACACTGAACAGAAAATTATTGATGAAGCCAAGGAAGAAGCCGCAAGAATTATTGAACGCGCCAATGCAGAAGCTGCACTTGAAAAGAAACGTGTAGCTGACGAAGTAAAACAGGAGATGATTACTGTTGCTTCAGCTATGGCTGCAAAAGTGGTTTCCCAGGCTATTAACACAGAAGTTAGTGATGCTCTTATTGAAGAGACTTTAAATGAAATGGGTGATGACACATGGCTAAGCTAGTATCAAAAACCTACGGTGACGCATTATTTGACCTTGCTCTTGAAGATAACAAGGTAGATGCTTTATTTGATGAAGCAAAAGCAGTTATTGAGGCATTTGAGAAAAACACTGAGCTTGGCAAAATGCTTGGTCATCCGAAGATTGAAAGAAAAGAAAAAGAAGAGGTTGTTGAAAACATTTTCAAAGAGATGGTATCGAAAGATATGACAGGTCTCCTTGTACTGATGGTTTCAAAGACCAGACAGAATGACATTCTTCCAACGCTGAAGTATTTCATATCAAGAGTGAAAGAGTATAAGAAGATCGGTACAGCCGATGTTGTTACAGCTAAAGCACTTACAGATGTACAGAAAGAAAAAGTAGAGAAGAAATTGCTTGAAACAACAAAGTATGTTGAATTTGAAGTAAATTATAGTGTTGATGAATCTTTAATCGGCGGTATGATTATCAGAATCGGTGATAGAGTTGTAGACAGCAGTGTTAAGACAAAATTAGGCGAGCTTGCAAAAGATCTGAAGAAGATTCAGCTTGCATAGCTTGTACTCAGAAAAGAAAGAAGGTGCGTTAGCTCCATGAATTTAAGACCCGAAGAAATTAGCTCGGTGATTAAAGAGCAGATTAAAAGATATTCTACGGAACTTGAAGTATCAGATGTTGGTACTGTAATTCAGGTAGCAGATGGTATCGCACGTATACATGGTCTGGAAAAGGCTATGCAGGGTGAATTACTTGAATTCCCTGGCGAAGTATACGGAATGATACTGAATCTGGAAGAAGATAACGTAGGTGCCGTTTTACTGGGTGATTCTAAGAATATAAATGAAGGCGATACAGTTAAAACTACAGGACGAGTAGTAGAAGTTCCTGTTGGTGACGCAATGATTGGTCGTGTTGTTAATGCATTAGGACAGCCTATAGATGGAAAAGGACCTATCGAAACTAACAAATTCCGTCAGATTGAAAGAGTAGCATCTGGTGTTATCACCAGAAAATCAGTAGATACACCACTTCAGACAGGTATTAAGGCTATCGATGCCATGGTTCCTATCGGAAGAGGTCAGCGAGAACTTATTATCGGTGACCGTCAGACTGGTAAAACAGCAATTGCACTTGATACAATTATCAACCAGAAAGGTCAGAATGTTAACTGTATTTATGTAGCAATCGGCCAGAAGGCATCTACAGTTGCTAATATTGTTAAAACATTAGAAGAAAATGGCGCAATGAGCTATACAACAATCGTTGCAGCTACAGCCAGCGAACTTGCACCATTACAGTATATCGCACCATATTCAGGATGCGCAATCGGTGAAGAATGGATGGATCAGGGCAAAGATGTTCTCGTTGTTTATGATGACTTGAGCAAGCATGCAACTGCATACCGTACACTTTCCTTACTTCTTAAGAGACCACCTGGACGTGAAGCTTATCCTGGTGATGTATTCTATCTTCATTCAAGACTTCTCGAAAGAGCTGCAAGAATGTCAGATGAGTACGGCGGAGGATCTCTTACAGCACTGCCTATCATCGAAACACAGGCAGGCGATGTTTCAGCATATATCCCAACAAATGTAATTTCTATTACAGATGGTCAGATCTATCTTGAAACAGAAATGTTCAATTCAGGTTTCAGACCTGCTATCAATGCTGGTCTTTCTGTATCACGAGTTGGTGGTGCAGCGCAGATCAAGGCTATTAAGAAAATCGCAGCTCCTATTCGAGTTGAACTTGCCCAGTACAGAGAACTTGCTGCATTTGCTCAGTTCGGTTCAGAACTTGATGCAGATACAAAAGAAAAACTGGCACAGGGTGAAAGAATCAAAGAAATGTTAAAACAGCCACAGTATAAACCAATGCCTGTTGAATATCAGGTAATTATTATTTATGCTGTAACTAAGAAATATGTATTAGATATTGAATCAAGCAGAATTCTTGAATTCCAGGCAGGTTTATTCGATTATATCGATACAAAATATCCTGAAATTCCTGCATCTATCAAGGAAACAAAACAGTTAGATGAAGAAACAGAGAACAAGCTGATCAATGCAATTAAAGAGTTCAAAGCTACATTTAAATAAGCAGTAGAATAGAAAGGGGACAGAAACGATGGCCTCAATGAGAGATATAAAAAGGCGTAGAGACAGTATCCAAAGTACCGGTCAGATTACAAAAGCCATGAAGCTCGTTTCTACTGTAAAACTGCAGAAAGCCAAGACTAAGGCAGAAAATTCAAGACCTTTCTTTAACCTGATGTATGAAACAGTCTGCAATATGCTTGCAAAATCAGGTAATATTGAACACAAGTATTTAAAAGCAGGCGACTCAAAGAAGAAAGCAGTTATTGTAATTACAGCCAATAGAGGACTTGCAGGTGGTTACAATTCAAATGTAACCAAATTAATTACGAACGGTGATATTGCACGTGAAGATGCACTTATCTATGCAATCGGACGTAAGGGCAAAGAAACTCTGGAAAGAAAGCATTATGAAATCAAAGCAGATTATTCTGATGTAATCAATGAACCAATGTACAGTGATGCAATTTCTATTTGCAATGATGTACTTCAGGCATTTACAGATGGAGAAATCGGTGAGATTTATCTTGCTTATACAAGTTTTAAGAATACTGTTGTACATGAGCCAAAGCTCATCAAATTATTACCAGTAGACGGTGCAGCATTACAGTCAGAAGGTAAAGAAGACAGTACTCCAATGAACTATGAACCAGAGGAAGAAGAAGCTCTTGATGTAATTATCCCTAAGTATGTATGCAGTCTGATCTATGGTGCATTAGTTGAAGCTGTAGCTAGTGAAAATGGAGCAAGAATGCAGGCTATGGACAGTGCTACAAGCAATGCCGATGACATGATCTCATCATTATCCCTGAGCTTTAACAGAGCCCGTCAGGCATCTATTACTCAGGAATTAACAGAAATCATAGCCGGTGCTGAAGCGATATCGTAAGCTACAAGCCATGCACATCGAGCGAAATGTGTTATGCAGATTCATCTGCAAATAACACAGAGAGCGAAGATGTATACGGCGCCAGCCGTCGAACGAGGAAACCGAAGGTTTTCGAGTGCGTAGCATGGCGAAAGTAATGAAGTGTAAACATCGAGCGAAATGTGTTATGCAGATTCATCTGCAAATAACACAGAGAGCGAAGATGTATACGGCGCCAGCCGTCGAACGAGGAAACCGAAGGTTTTCGAGTGCGTAGCATGGCGAAAGTCTGATACACATTATATTCGACATAGGCTTGTTTACAGGATTACCTGTTGAGCAGTCTGTGATGACAGACTTTAGAATAAAAAATACTATGATCTGAGCAATCAGATACGTTAGAATCATTTATACAGTAACAAAAATAACAGTTAACAAGGAGTGAGAAGATGGCAGAAAAAAATATTGGTAAAATCACTCAGATTGTCGGAGCCGTACTTGATATCAAGTTCAGCCAGGGAGAATTGCCTGAAATCAACTCAGCTATCAATATCACAACTAAAGATGGTGGAAAACTTGTAGTAGAAGTTGCCCAGCATCTTGGTGATGATGTTGTAAGATGTATCGCTATGGGACCAACAGATGGTCTTGTCAGAGGTATGGATGCTGAAGCAACAGGTGCTCCTATTTCAGTACCAGTTGGTGAAAATACATTGGGACGTATCTTCAATGTATTAGGCGATGCTATTGATAACAAACCAGCTCCAGAAGTTGAGGAATATTTACCTATTCACAGAAAAGCTCCTGCATTTGAAGAACAGTCTACTTCAACTGAAATACTTGAAACAGGTATTAAAGTAGTCGATCTGCTTTGTCCTTATCAGAAGGGTGGTAAGATCGGACTGTTTGGTGGTGCCGGTGTTGGTAAAACAGTTCTTATTCAGGAACTTATTCGTAATATTGCTACAGAACATGGTGGATACTCAGTATTCACAGGTGTTGGTGAAAGAACAAGAGAAGGAAACGATCTGTATCACGAAATGATGGAATCAGGCGTTATCAATAAGACAACCATGGTGTTCGGACAGATGAATGAACCACCTGGAGCTCGTATGAGAGTTGGTCTTACTGGTCTTACAATGGCTGAATATTTCCGTGATAAAGGTGGTAAGGATGTCCTTTTATTCATCGATAATATTTTCAGATTTACACAGGCTGGTTCAGAAGTTTCAGCGCTTCTTGGACGTATGCCTTCAGCCGTTGGTTATCAGCCAACACTGCAGACAGAAATGGGTGCTCTTCAGGAAAGAATCACATCTACAAAGAACGGTTCTATTACTTCAGTACAGGCCGTTTATGTACCTGCCGATGACTTAACTGACCCAGCTCCTGCTACAACATTTGCACATCTGGATGCTACAACAGTACTTTCACGTTCTATCGTTGAGTTAGGTATCTATCCAGCTGTTGATCCTCTTGAATCAACATCTAGAATCCTTGACCCACGTATCGTTGGTGAAGAACACTATCAGGTAGCCAGAGGTGTACAGGAAATTCTTCAGAAGTACAAAGAATTACAGGATATTATCGCAATTCTTGGTATGGATGAATTATCAGAAGATGATAAACTTGTAGTTGCAAGAGCAAGAAAGATTCAGAGATTCTTATCTCAGCCATTCTTCGTTGCTGGACAGTTTACAGGTCTTGAAGGAAAATATGTACCTTTAAGTGAGACAATTCAGGGATTCAAAGAAATTCTTGAAGGAAAGCATGATGATATTCCAGAAGGATATTTCCTTAATGCTGGTAATATTGATGATGTTCTTGCAAAGGTTAAATAGGGGTTGATAATATGGCAGATGGCAAGTTATTAAAACTTAAAATAATTTCACCTGACAGAGTATTTTACGAAGGAGACGTTTCTATGGTTGAAATGTCAACAACAGAAGGCGAAATCGGTATTTATCCGGAACATGTTCCGCTTACCGCAATCGTTACTCCATGCGTATTGAATATTCATGAAAATGGTGGAGTTAAAAAAGCTGCTGTTCATTCAGGCTTTGTTGAAATTTTACAAGACAAAGTAACTGTTTTAGCAGAGGTAGCTGAGTGGCCTGATGAGATTGATGTCAACAGAGCTAATGAAGCTAGAATCAGAGCTGAAAGAAGACTTTCAAGTACCGATAACAATACTGATACAATGAGAGCTGAAATGGCACTGAAACGTTCACTTGCACGACTGAGTGCAGCGGGCAAATAGTATATAATAATATGCTACAACTACATTTATAAACGAATATATGTATAAACTCCTTTCAAATGGTAATAATTGAGAAAACCATTTGAAAGGAGTTTTTTTATGGCGAGGAAAAAGTATAATAGTGGAAAGAAATCCAGAGCCAGAAGAAGTGAGAATGTATCTGTTGCGGCTACAGGCAGAGCAGAACAAAATCATTTGACGGATACCAAACAATCAGCTTTGGAACTAAAAAATACATCAGACCAGCAGTGCGCAGGTCGTCCTGTTTTTGAAGAAAGTGAAAAGGAAGAACAGGATATCAGTAAATTTATTACTGATGAAGAAGATTTGAAAGTCAGCCAGATCATGAGTCAGACGGAAGAACAGTTAGCAAGTCAGATTAAAAGTCAGATAGAAGACGAAGAGACTGAACAGAGAACCAGTCAGATTAAAAATCAGATAGAAGACGTAGAAGCGGAACAGAGAATCAGCCAGATGAAAAATCAGGTAGAAGACGAAGAGACGAATCAGAGAGCTAATCGGAACAGAAGTCAGATAGAAGACGAAGAAGCGGAACAGAGAATCAGCCAGATAAAAAATCAGGTAGAAGACGAAGAGACAAATCAGAGAGCCAATCGGAACAGAAGTCAGATAGAGGATGGAGAAGCGGAGCAGAGAACCAGCCACAAGAAAAGTCAGATTAGAGGACAGAAGAACATTTTTGCGAAGACAGAGGATAGCATGACAGAGGCGGTTCTTTCGCAGGAGGCACAGGACAGTAAATTAGATCTGACACAAAAGAAACCAAAAAGAAATAAACAATATGGTTCACAGAAGTCTCTTACCATGAAAGCAACTGCGATGAGAGCCTGCAAAAGGGATGAGAAGAGGCTTACGGATGAGGAAGCAGCCAGACAACATGAAGAACGTTATAAGCTGGTATCAGAAAGTGCTGTGGGAGGAAATAGAAGAAAACAGGTAGCGCACAAAACAGTTGAAAAAAAGATTTCAGGTAGTTTGTTCAATAAAGAAGCCACAAGTGGTTTAACATCAAAAGGAAAAAAATCTGATAAGAGTGGAATGACTCAGACAGGACCTATACTTGGAGAAACGACAAACGAGGAGCTGGATCGAAGATATAAAGCATCGAAATCAAGAACGCATGGATATGTATGGAAGAGAGTTGCAATCTACATTGGTGTAGCACTGTGGATTTTAACGGTAGCGCGCATTCTGACAAATGCGGGGATGGGCAATGGAAATGATTCATCGGCAGTTTCCGGACAGCAGATCGTTACAGCATTTAGCAATGCCTCCTTTATGGATATGGAAGCATCAATTGATTCATTTGGAGATTATGGAACAGTCTATTTGAATCAGAATACAAAGGAAACAATTTTATCACATATGGCAGAAAAGATCGGTATTACAAATTATACGATAGAGTCTGCAAAAGAGGATGATAAAACTACGACAACATTAACACAGAACGGAGTAAACGGTGATGTGATCTGTAAGATCGTGACAGTGGAAACAGTACTTGAAAATGATGTAGTACAGGCTAAACAGTATATTTATGTAAATGTTGTATTGCATAATAACGTACAGTCAGCATTTACTTATGAAAAGGTTGTTAAGGATATTATGAGCAGCCTTGGTATCAATACTAGAGTTACGGTCAATCTGAAAGGCGATGTGGATGGACAGCTTGATATGGCAGGAAAAAATGCATTATCAGATACAATCATGAAATCACTGGATGCAAAAGTAATCACACAGAATAAGGACGATGAGATCTATACAATCTATGGCTATACAAAGAAAATTGATGATTATATTACTGTCAGCGCCAGCAAGATCAATGTAAATGTGACAATGAACTATGATGAAACAACAGATAAGACAAAAATCTATGTTTGTACACCGGTAAATAATGAAGAATACTAAAAATACGATATCTTATAAATACTAAGACAACTTGTAGGAATGAAAATAGAAAAGAGTATTTGAAGATAAAGAATGATGAAAAAAATAAAAGCCACTGTTTGAAATTTGAATGATTGTAGAAATCAAATTTCAGATAGTGGCTTTTTATTATATGAAGATATCTATGAAGATATCTATCTGATTATAAATAAAAATTATTACCGATTACTTTCTTCCGTGTTTTTCATTGTATTCATTTACACGAGCCTGAATTCTTTCGATTGGGGAAAGTAATTCACTGATTGAAGAATCATGATTTAATGTATCAATAATCAGAGCGATATATTTGCTCATATCAACATTGATGTACCATGGTTTAGATTTTAATTCTTCTGGCTGGTATACAAGGTTAGTTGTAAGAATCTTATCGATGATTCCGTTTTCATAAGCTTCATCAAATTTATCAAATCCGTTTGTGAAAAGACCGAATGTAGAACAGCAGAATACTCTTCTTGCTTTTCTTCTCTTTAATTCTTTTGCAACATCTAACATACTTTCACCAGATGAAATCATATCATCGAGGATCATAACGTCTTTGCCTTCTACAGAAGAGCCAAGGAACTCATGTGCAACGATAGGATTACGTCCGTTTACAACCTTTGTATAGTCACGTCTCTTATAGAACATACCCATATCAACACCAAGAACGTTCGCAAAGTATACGGCACGTCCCATAGCACCTTCATCAGGGCTGATCATCATAAGATGTTCGCTGTCTAATTCAAGATCATCGACATTTAACAGAAGATATTTAATAAACTGGTATGATGCCTGAACTGTTTCAAAACCATTCAAAGGAATAGCATTCTGAACTCTAGGATCATGTGCATCAAATGTGATAATATTATCAACGCCCATTGCTGTTAATTCCTGAAGAGCAAGTGCACAGTCAAGAGATTCTCTACCTGTACGTTTGTGCTGTCTGCTTTCATAAAGGAATGGCATGATTACAGAAATACGTCTTGCTTTACCACCAACGGCAGCAATGATTCTTTTTACATCCTGATAGTGATCATCAGGTGACATATGGTTTGTGTAGCCGTTCAGTGAGTAAGTTAAGCTGTAGTTACATACATCAACCATGATATAAAGATCATATCCACGAACGGATTCGTTGATGGAACCTTTACCTTCACCAGAACCAAATCTAGGTGTTTTTGCATTTACAATATAAGAATCTCTTTTGTAACCTGTAAATGCAAGAGAACCTGTATGTTCATTTTCTCTTTTTTCTCTCCAGTCAGCAAGATACTTATCTACTTTCTCTCCAAGTTCAGTGCAGCTGGAAGTTGGGATAATTCCCAATGTACCAACAGGGATTGTTTCCGTGTGACGTTCATCGCGTGGCATTAATTTTTCCTCCATAGTATTCATAGTAAAAGTTTATAGTTTCTATATATAATCAAAAGATTATTTAGCAATTAAAAAATAACAAACATAATAAATATAATCATTCTATATTCATTAGTCAAGGCATATTCTGGTTTTTATAATAAATATTAGCTATTTTTTGTATTTCTTTTTAGTACACGGATATCATTACCATATAATTTCAACATGGTATAGGAACTGGTGATTCGTGAAAAGATACGTTCTGAGTAATTATTTGCCAGTTCACTAATTGATAAATTTGTAGAAATAATGGTTGATTTCTGTTTGAGAATTCTTTCATTGATACAGTAGAACAACTTTGAATTAGTAAAAGAGTTGCTGAGTTCTGTACCAAGATCATCTATGATTAGTAGTTCGCAGTTTAGGATGTATTCATTCATGGTCTGACCAATTTCTCCAGATTTATCATGAGAAAAATCATGGTCGGCAAAAATGTCGAATAGTTCAATGGCAGTCAGATAAATGACGCTATGAGAATGATCAAGGATCTCCTTTGCAATACAATTTGACAGAAACGTTTTTCCAACGCCAGTATCTCCATAGAGAAGCAGGTTATTAAAGGTACTGTCAAAGGTTGAGATAAATTCTTTGCATATCCCAACGACCTGTTGCATATTATGATAAGGTGTGAGTCCTGTAGCCGGGTCGGTGTAATCCTTTGAATACCAGTCAAAAGAGAAGTTACTAAAATTCTCTTCATTGACAATATTTTTCAAGTTCGACTGCATATAGAACATATCAATGACTTTCTGCTTAAAACAGCGACAGTGATGGCCATTAACAAATCCAGTATCCATACAGTCCGGACAGTCATAGATGTCAGTCAGGTAATCTTCCGGGTGGCCAAGAGATGCAAGCAGAGCCTTTCTCTTATCGATCAGCTTTCCAAGTCTGGATTTATAATCACGAAGCGCATTCGTTCCGCTCTGAATGACTTTTGGAGCATTTTCTATGGAGAGACTGATGATCTGATCCTCGATATCCCTTATTTCAGGGCAGGAAGCATATACTTCGGCGGTACGTTCATCAAGAAGATGCTTATTTTTTATCTGTATGGAATTGTAGATCCTCATTATCGCATCATATTGTGAATTGGTAAGTGCCATGAGTTCATATCTCCTTATTATGATCTGTTTTTCAACGAGTTGTTACCGAGTAACTGCTTTTCGAGTGCATCATAATCATAACTGCGCTGATTAAAGTTGTTAAAACGGTTTGATGGTTGTGCAGCAGTCTTGTTAGGACGGGATGCTGTACGATTTTTCTTTGCCAGCTTTGCTTTTGCAAATTCATCATCTAATTCTTTAAGTTCGCTCAGACGTGTAATATTTTTTTCACGCCATTTGTTAAGGATGGAATCAGCATATTCAAAACTTGGTTGATGAGTGGCCTGGAGAGTTCGGTTGCAAGCTTCAATGATCATTTCAGAATTGAAGCAGTAGATATCGTTCCATTTGTTGATGTAATCCATTTCACGCTTGCCAGGATTACGTCCATTAATGCCAAATGCTTTCATAATAGAAAAAGTATTTTTTGAGTATGCACTGGATTCTTCCTTTGCCTGGGAAACAGTCATAATTCCGGCATCTGCCCAGGAGAGTGCAACTTTTTCTATGTAACGCATACTGGTATGCTCTCTGGATACACAGTATTCAATCAGATATTCAATCAGATCAGATGGAAACTTCAGAGTTTCATAAAAATAGATGATTGAATTGGTTTCTGTTGATGTTAATGTTTTGCCCAGATATTTCTGTGCTATGTATAACAGCTGACTTAATTCTTCCTTTTCGGAAAATTCTTTGATCTGAGCCGCTGAATATACGGGTTTGCTCTGATGAGCAGGCATTGCATCAACGATCACAGGTACTTCTTCATTCGGAACCGGTTGTTCTAAAGCGTAATAATCACGGGCAGCAGCCATACTGTTATCTGCAAGCGGATTATTCATGTTCGAGGAAGCAGATTCCTGACTGGATGAATTATATTCGTTCACATCCAGTACAGAGATGGTGGTAAGACTTGTTCCGGTCTGGTTAAACCCAAGTTCGATGAGACCCTGCTTGTCCCAGTACTTTAAGGCACGGATCACATCATTTTCCGTACGATTGAACTTATCAGCGAGAAGTGAAATAGTTACTTCCAGTTGTGCATCAGAAATGCAACGAAGAAGATAGAGATAAATTTTTACAAATTCTCCATTCGCTTCGGGCATGTACTTATCAATAAATATGTTCGGTATTATTGTGGAATTGGTTGTGGATCTGTTTCTTAAAATAATGGATTGCATCAATAACATCGCCTTTCAAACTAATGTAGGCATATTATATCACACCCGAATTTTTTTGAAAATAGTTTGGTTATCCACAAAAAACACCTGAATTTTTGTGGATAATGTGGATAAATCATGGATATGTCATGAAATGTATGTTAAATACTGTAATTTTAATTGTGTATGTTTAAACAAGAAATCCACACATCTGAGTGTGTAAAATTCACTCAAATATGTGGATAATGTGGATAAGTTCTTCATAACAATTCGTTTATAATATGAAACGGCTTATTTTAGCAGATCTTCACCGACTTTATAAATATCGCCAGCGCCCATAGTTATCAACAAATCATCGTTGACACAATTTTTTTGTAAAAATTCTTCGATTTCTTTAAAAGAAGGGAAGTAATAACATTCGGTGCCAAGTTTTTTGATCTCATTCATCAGGTCTTTGGAGCTGATGCCTAATGTATCAGTCTCTCTGGATGCATAGATATCTGCCAGAACGACTTTATCAGCTTTTGACAGGGATGCTGCAAAACGATCAAGAAGTATTTTAGTTCTCGAATACGTGTGAGGCTGGAATACGCACCAGATGTTGTTATGTGGATAGTGCTGTGCGGATGCAAGTGTTGCTGCTATTTCATCTGGATGATGTGCATAGTCATCAACAATAGTTACACCATTTAAAACACCTTTCTTTTCGAATCTTCTCTTTGTACCACCAAATGTGAACAGGCCCTTTTTGATCGTATCAAATGGAATATGCAGTTCATATCCAAGTGCAATAGCGGCAAGAGAATTGTATACATTGTGGATACCTGGAACATTTAATGCAATTGTACCGGCAGGGGTACCGTCTACCAGTAAGGTATAAGTACAGCAGCCAACTTTATTAAACGTAATATCAGCAGCACTGTATTTGCTCTTAGCAGGATCAGAACCTACGGTAATGACCTTACACTTTGAATTCTGGTAGAAATATTCGTAGTGATCAATATCACTGTTGATGATCAGCGTTCCGTTATCAGGAAGCTTTTCAGTAAAAAGTCTGAAGGAGTTACGGATGTCATCGATATCTTTAAAGAAATCAAGATGATCTTCCTGTACATTCAGGATAATATTGATTGTTGGGAAGAATGAGAGGAAACTGTTCGTATATTCACATGCTTCTGTAACAAAAATATCGGAATGTCCAAGTCTTACATTACCACCGATGCTGTCTAACATACCACCAAGTGAAATCGTTGGATCTGCATCTGCAGCAAGCAGAATTTCTGTGACCATAGATGTTGTCGTTGTTTTACCATGTGTTCCTGCAACATTTACAGCAACTTCAAAGTTCTTCATGATCTGTCCAAGGAGTTCAGCTCTTGTGATCGTTGGAATTCCCAGTTCATAGGCCTTAGCCAGCTCTGGATTGGAAGATTTGATTGCGGCTGTGTATACAACGAGGTTAATGTCCTCTGAAATATTATCTGCGCTCTGAGGATAGGAAATATGACATCCTTCCTTGCTTAATTCATCAGTAAGTGCTGATTCACTGGAATCGGATCCTGAAACTTTGAATCCTTTATGGTTTAAAATTTTTGCCAATCCGCTCATGCTGATACCGCCAATACCGATAAAGTGAACATGAATTGGATTACTAAAATTAATTTTGTACATTTGCTCCACATACCTTTCTGGTTATTTAAATTAATTTATTTTTAAAATTGAATTATATCCTTCTTATTATAAACCTATATGAGGAAAATTCAAATAAATTTATAAAAGTTTCTACATTAATAATAGGAAAAAATACATCAGACAGAATTTATTCCGATGAAGTGGTCAAGAACAGGAAAAAATGAAAATTTAGATATAAATGAATTCTCAAATACTATATATATATGAAGAAAGAAGTGTAAATATAATAAAAAAAGTTCAAACAAATAGGAATTATCTACTACAATAGCTAATATAATTAGATAATGGGATAAGCTATTGCTAATTGTATCTGTCTAAAAGCGCAGAAAATGTAATTGTAAAGAAAAACTTGTAAAATTTTGTAAAATTTTGGAAAATAACTTTTACTTGTCATTTTAGTATGATATAATATGAATCAAATAGAACGTTTAAAAACCAAATGTTGTATTGGGGTTTGTTTATCCAGGGGAATTTTTATACAAAGGGATAAAGGTGAAGGTCTTTTCTTTCGCATGGAGAATTTATAAATAATTAACAGCAGAGGTGATAGCATGATTAAGAAGGAAATGATTGCCATGTTATTGGCAGGAGGACAAGGAAGCCGGTTAGGGGTGTTAACTGCGAAAGTTGCAAAACCGGCTGTTGCGTTTGGGGGAAAGTACAGGATTATTGATTTTCCTTTGAGCAACTGTATAAACTCGGGAGTTGATACGGTCGGAGTGCTAACACAGTACAGGCCATTGCGTCTGAATACGCATATTGGAATTGGGATTCCGTGGGATCTGGACAGGAACGTAGGCGGTGTAACGGTACTTCCGCCATATGAAAAAAGCACGTGTAGTGAGTGGTATACCGGAACTGCAAATGCAATTTATCAAAATCTGGAATATATGGAAGCATACAATCCGGATTATGTGTTGATTTTATCGGGGGATCACATATATAAGATGGATTATAAGATCATGCTCGATTATCATAAGGCGAACAATGCGGATATTACGATCGCCGCAATGCCAGTACCTATGGAAGAGGCAAGTCGTTTTGGCGTTGTTGTCACAGACGACCAGAACAGGATCACAGAATTTGAAGAGAAGCCGGAACATCCAAAGAGTAATCTGGCATCAATGGGAATCTACATATTTAGCTGGAAAGTGTTAAAGGATGCACTGATTAAGCTGAAGAATCAAAAAGAATGTGATTTTGGCAAGCATGTCATTCCGTATTGTTTTGAAAATAATAACAGAATATTTGCTTATGAATATAACGGATATTGGAAAGATGTCGGAACACTGAGTTCTTACTGGGAAGCCAATATGGAACTGATCGATATCGTTCCCGTATTTAATCTTTATGAAGAATTCTGGAAAATCTATACCAGAACGGATTCAGTTCCGCCGCAGTTCATCGCGGAGAATGCCTGCATTGAAAAGAGTATTATCGGAGAAGGAACAGAAGTGTACGGAAAAGTCGTAAATTCCGTCATCGGTTCCAATGTGGTAATTGAAGAAGGAGCAGAGATCCACGACTCTATTATCATGCAGGGAAGTGTCATCGGTAAAAATGCTAAAATTAATAAATCCATTATCGCCGAGGAAGTTGTAGTTGGAGATAACGTAGAGACAGGAATTGGAGAAGAAGTTCCAAATGTGATGTTGCCAAAGATCTATAATTCCGGACTGGTTACAATTGGGGAGAAATCAGTTATTCCGGAGAATATGAAGATCGGTAAAAATACAGCGATCTCGGGGGAGACCAAAGTGGACGACTATGAAGAGGGAGTACTCGTAAGTGGAGGAATTATTATTAAGGCAGGTGACGAAGAATGAGAGCGATAGGAATAGTTTTGGCCGGTGGAAATAACAAGATGATGAGAGAACTTTCCAATAAACGTGCAGTTGCAGCAATGCCAATTGCAGGCAGTTACAGAAGTATAGATTTTGCACTTAGTAATATGTCGAACTCCCATATTCAGAAAGTTGCCGTCATTACACAGTATAATGCAAGATCCTTAAATGAGCATCTGAGTTCATCCAAATGGTGGGATTTTGGAAGAAAACAGGGTGGTCTGTTCGTATTTACACCAACGATTACCAATGAGAGCAGTTACTGGTACAGGGGAACAGCAGACTCGCTCTATCAGAATCTGCATTTTCTAAAATCAAGTCATGAACCTTATGTAGTCATAGCATCGGGAGACGGAGTCTATAAGCTCGATTACAGCAAGGTGCTGGAATATCATATTGAAAAGAAAGCGGATATTACAGTTGTGGTAAAGAAAATGGATAACTGTCAGGATATTAACAGATTTGGTCTGGTCAGCATGAATGATGAGGGACGGATCACAGAATTTGATGAGAAGCCAATAGAGACGGATCTTTCAATTGTGTCGACTGGCGTTTATGTCATTCGAAGAAGACTTCTGATTGAGCTGATTGAGAAGGCAGCACAAGAGGACAGACATGATTTTGTAAGAGATATTCTTGTCAGATATAAAAATTTAAAGAGGATTTACGGGTATAAACTCGATACATACTGGAGTAACATATCTACTGTGGAGTCATATTATAAGACGAATATGGATTTCCTGAACAGAGACATCAGGGACTATTTTTTCAGGCAGTATCCGGATGTTTATTCCAAGGTGGATGATTTACCACCTGCAAAATATAATTATGGGGCGAGTGTCAAAAACAGTCTGATTTCCAGTGGCTGCATCATAAATGGCTGCATCGAGAACTCAGTATTGTTTAAAAAAATATATGTTGGAAATAATACAGTAATTAAGAATTCTATTATACTAAATGATGCTTATATTGGAGATAATGCATATATAGAGAACTGTATCGTTGAAAGCAGAGGCACAATTAAACCAAATACCAAATATGTTGGTCATCCTGAGAATATCAGGATTGTGGTTGAGAAGAGTATGGCATTTCTGGATTAGAAATTACTGTCATGAGGGCTGCTAGAATAATAGTTGCTTAATTGATAGATAATAAAAATACTAAACAGTTATACAATGGAAGGGGTTCGACTATGAATATTACAGACGTAAGAGTGAGAAAAATTACAAAAGAAGGGAAAATGAAGGCAGTAGTTTCAGTAACAATCGATGATGAATTTGTAGTTCATGATATCAAAGTTATTGAAGGAGAAAAAGGTCTTTTCATCGCAATGCCAAGTAGAAAGTCAACAGATGGAGAGTACAGGGATATTGCACATCCAATCAACACTGAGACTCGTGACAGATTACAGAGAGTCGTACTTAAGGCATTTGAAAAAGCTGCTGATGCAAATCAGGAAGCAGATCATGAGGCAGAGGCATAAATAAATATGCCGGCATGCCAGTAAATCAAACAAAAAGCAATACAGTATCTATAAAATAATACAGAGCCAGGAATAGTCCTGCTCTGTATTTTTTTGTGCGCTTACGGTAAATGATGCATTTGCTTTGCTGTCATATATTTCTTTTGGGGAGTCATATTTGAAAGCAGGTTTCGTAAAACAAAAAAAGGATATTGCACAAATGTAGTTTTAAATTATGGACATAATGTACAAAAAATATGTAAAAGTTGTATAATTTTATTGCTGGGTTTTATCACATGTCTGTAGGGGAAAAAAGTATTGTGGGAGGTACTTCTTGTACAGACGGAAAGTAGCAGGAGGGTTTTATATGAAAAACAGAAAAATCGCAAAAAGTGCACTGGGTGTACTTCTGGCGGGGTGTATGGTCATGGGATCGGTACCTGTTTCAACAGGTGTCCGTACCTATGCTGGTACGACAGAGGGAGCAGCGGAATCCGTTAGTAATCCGCTGACGACGAAATGGAATGAGGCTGAAATTGGTACTCATACAGACAAGGGAAGTTATACATACGATAAAGAGGCACAAAAGATAAGCATAGCAGGTTCAGGCACGAAGTTCGATAAGGATAGTGCAAAGGATGACCTGTATTATGCTTTTTTTAATGCAAAGGGAACAATTACAGTTACAACAAAAGTGCAGCTGTCAGAGGATTCAGCAGGTGGACAGGCTGGTATCATTGCAAGAAATGATACTGAGAGTACAAGTCCGTCAGCTGCTCTTTATGCAGACAGTAACAAGGGACAGATCCGTTATGGATATCATACAGAAACAAGTGGTGGAGCATCTCAGGTCAATTCCGATGTGACGGTAAAAAGTGATACCATATATCTGAAACTGGAGATTTCGGAAGGACAGGCGACTTATCATGTGGCATCGACCGCGGATTATAGTGATGAGAAGGTCAAGACGCAGAGCATAGCAGGGCTTAAGGCCAATGAAATCGGTTTCTTTGCAACAGCAGGAGTGAATGCTGTTTTTACAGATACCAAAATTACTTCGGAAAATACCGAAGACGGAATCACCACAAAAAAGGTAATCTGGGATAGTGCGACGGGGGAGAGGATCCCTTCATTTACAAATAGTGCAGAATATGGAGGCACCTATACCGACGCAGTACAATTTTCCCAGGAAGCGGACGGAAATGTGCTAAAGATGACAGCAGTAGCAGATGAAAGTGATAAGGGAACTATCCGGAATAATAAAAATATGGATTATATGTTGTTTCCACAGACGACAGAAAATGATACGATTTCTGCACAGGTCAGACTTTCCAGTATGTCAAAGTCAACAGATAAGGTTGGACTTTTCATCGGACAATTTGCCTTTGAGGCACCGAATGTAAGATTTTCAACATTACAGTTCTCTAAGAACATGGCTGCATATCCACACTATGTCAATAGTGCACAGGCAGCAGGAACGTCAGGAGATCCAAAGATCGGTAATCTGCAGATGGATACAGATTATATTATGGAATATGCAAAGACAGCGGATGGCCCGATTGTAACATTTAAGGATGCATCTGGAAATGTACTTGGCACAACAGAGGAACTGCAGGACTGGTCCAATTATAGTCCATCATTGCAGCCAGGGAGTGCAGTATCCTATGGTCTTGCATTTGCGGGAGTGACAGCAGAGATTTCCAATATCACCATAACAGATGCCAGTGGTTACGTTGTATATGATCAGAACGATTATTATATTGCCAAAGGGGTTGCACCAGTCGTTGCAACGATTGACAGTGCGGCGGTTTCACAAGACAGAGATTCTATTGATCTTACGTGGACGGCTTCAGCAGGCGAAGGAAATACGGCTTATGTGGTACTTGTATCAAAAGATGGAGGAGAATATAAGACAGCAGGCATTTCAAAGACGACTTCATTTTCCTATCAGCCAGATGGAGATGGTACCTATCAGTTCCGTATTTATGGAAAGGCCGGAGATATCAATAGTGCTACAGAAGCAAAAGAATCAGAAAAAATTGCTTATGTAACGCCACTGGCACAACCACAGCTGAGCGCAGCAGGAGAGGATAGCGCAGTTGAGCTGTCATGGGAAAATGTTGAGCAGGCAGATCAGTATCTGCTTTACCGTGCAGAAACGAAAGATGGTACTTATACGCAGATCGAAACATTTGCAGGGGATACGTTACAGTACAAAGATAGTGATGTAACGAATGAACAGCCATATTATTACTATCTGACAGCAGTAAACACGGAAACAAAGAATACAAGTAATCCATCTGAAATTCAGCAGGTTCTTCCAACAAAAGGGCATACCGGAAAATATGTCTGTGAAGATGGAGCTGCAAAATTTACAGTGACTTCAAAATCCAATGATACAGTTCTTACAGACCAGGCATCTGTGGCTGGTACGATTGATACTGCTGGCACACTGAGTCTGGAAGTGAACGGACAGATCACTGCGACAAAACAGGTCAATGCAGACAGTCCATTTTCATTCTCAATTCCGCTGTCGCAGACGAGAAATGATGTCAATCTGTATCTGACAGATGAACAGGGCAAAACAACAAGAAAGACATTTAATTTTGTTAGACTGGAGCGTTACGATATGCTAGTCGATGCTGCATTTACGGGAGATGATGGTACGATTGTCAATGGAGTTCCGTGTTATGCAACAGTAGGAGCGGCAGTGAAGGCAGTTCCATCAGATAATCAGAAGCAGGTAACAATTTTTATTAAGAACGGACAGTATCAGGAAAGAGTAGTTGTGACCAGTCCATATATCAGCCTGATTGGAGAAGATAGTATTGGCACGCACATTTATGCATCAGAAGCTGTTGCAGATAAATCAGCAGCAACAATGTGGGACAGAAACTGTATGTACGTGGATTCTACTGCAACAGGTTTTACGATGGAAAATCTGACTGTCGAAAACTCTTATCCATATAAAAACGGAACAGATGAACAGGCTGATGCACTGTGCATTGTCGCCGATCAGACGATCTGTATCAATGTACGTCTTGTAAGCTTCCAGGATACATTGCTGACAGATTCCAGAGTCAAGGATGAAACTGGAAATTATGCGGTAACAAGACAGTATTTTGACAAATGTTATATAACAGGAAATGTAGATTTTATCTATGGTGCAGGAACTTCAGTATTTCATGACTGTGATATTGTTGCAAGGTATACACAGTATAAGGCTGATGGATGTTTCAGTGCAGCCAGAACTTATGCCACCACACCGATTGGATTCGTATTTGACAGTTGCCGGTTTATGGCAGAGGAAGGTTGTACTGCAGGTTCCTACAGACTTGCTAGACCTTGGGGAGCAGATGCATCAGAAACATTTATCAACTGTTATATGGGCTCAGTGATCCAGGATACCGGCTATGGAGATATGAGTGGAAACAGCTATCAAAACGCAAGATATGCGGAGTATCAGACATACGGACCGGAATTTGTAGTGAATAATGACAGACCACAACTTTCGAGTGTACAGGCAGAAGCATATCAGGCAGCAACAGTATTTGGAGATTTTGCATATGAAAAAGTTCTGTCAGGATTATATGCAAAAGCATCCCAGCAGGATCCGGAAACAGATCCGGCAAAGGAAAAGACGACTGAAAGTGGCGAGGAGAAGTCTTCAGAAGCAGAGACAAACTCCAAAAAGAGTGAAGAGCAGACGGCAGAAAGCAAAACAGCAGAAAGCCAGACCGCAGAAAGTCAGACAACTCAGGAACAGTCATCAAAAGATGTGGCAAATGATGGCTCACAGAGTGCTACTGATAGTACGGCTGGAACACTGGAAGAGTCTACCGTTACAACGACAGTAACAGCAGAATCACCGGCTACAGGAGATCGTTGCGATCTGGCAATGTGGATTTGTGCGTTATGTCTGGCAATGAGCGCTATGGTAATGACGGAAAGTTTCCGAAAGAAAAAATCGATCAGTCAGAAATAAGCCACAAACATGCAGAAACAAGCCAGAAACAAGCCAGAAACAAGTAGGAAACAAGCAAGATATAAGTAAAGGTACAAACCCAAAGTTCAAGAAACAAATTACCAAGAAGCAATAATACAAACCTGGCATAGAACAATGAAAAGGAGCATTTACCAGCTGTGAGTAATCATGCAGCAGGTAGGTGTTCCTTTTTGTTTTTGGCTGGAAAAGATTGATAATCGGTCTGAAATGAGATACAATTATCAAATGTGCAAAAAATACAAATGTAAGTACAAAGTGTGCGCTTACATTTCAAAATAGAAACTGGAATTTACAATAGATGGAATCGGAAAGATTGCATGGAACTGGAGGAAATATGTATATAATTGCAGGACTTGGAAATCCAACCAAGGAGTATGATGGAACACGTCACAATATCGGATTCGCAGTAATAGACCGGCTTGCAGATGAATATAACATTAGTATGGATATCAAAAAGCATAAAGCAGTCTGCGGAAAAGGAATAATTGCTGGAGAAAAGGTCATACTTGTAAAACCACAGACCTATATGAATTTAAGTGGAGAAAGCATCAGGGATGTATTTGATTTCTACAAGGAAGAGATTGATCATGTACTGGTCATCTTTGATGATATCAGCCTTGATGTAGGAAAACTGCGCCTTCGTGCAAAGGGAAGTGCGGGCGGACATAACGGAATCAAGAGCATTATTGCCCATCTTGGTACAGATAAGTTTAAGAGAATTAAATTTGGTGTTGGAGACAAGCCAGCAGGCTACGATCTGGCAGACTGGGTACTTGGACATTTTAAAAAAGAAGATTCGGCTGTTATTGAGGAAGGGCTTAACAATGCATGTAAGGCAGTGGAAACCGTTCTGACAGAGGGAATCGAGAGCGGAATGAATAAATTTAACTGATGAAGGAGCCTTTGAAAAAAGATGGAGAGGATGTGTAAAATGAATACTTTTTTTGGACCAATAAAAGAACTTGCTGGATATGATGAGATCAGCAGCATGCTGGATATTCAGGGGAAAACAGCAATGATCAGTGGATGTATTGATTCAGAAAAAGCGCATCTGGTCAGTGCACTTGGCAGTCAGAAGAATGTCAGAATAATGATTACTTATGATGAAGCCAAAGCAAGGGAAATCTATGATGACTGCAGGTTCTATCATAAAGAGACCTATTATTATCCTGCAAAAGACTTTATTTTTTATAGTGCAGATGTTCATGGAAATGAGATCGTCAGGGAACGTCTGAAAGTCGTCAAGGGGATCATAGAGAACCAGAATATGACGATCGTAACGACAATAGATGGATGTGCAGATATGCTGCTTCCAGTCGAGGTAATCAAAAAAAATATACTGACGTTTGAAACAGGCGGAGTTGTCGATGTAGAAAAGTTAAAAAAACAGATGGTCAGACTTGGATATGAAAGAATGGGACAGGTCGATACCCCTGGTCAGTTCGCTATTCGTGGTGGCATTATAGATATTTTTCCACTGACAGATGAAGTCCCTGTACGAATTGAACTGTGGGATGACGAGGTCGATTCTATCAGAACATTTGATGTGGAGAGCCAGCGTTCCATAGAAGAACTCGACAAGGTACTTGTCTATCCGGCTACAGAATATGTGCTTACACAGGATCAGATCGACAATGGCATCCTAGCTATGAAGGATGAAATGGAGAGTCAGATCGAAAAGTTGGAAAATGGAGAAGCAAAACTTCGACTGATGAGAGCAGTAGAAGAGTTCGATGAGAGCACGGACTGTTCCCGTTTTATTCATTCGTTCACGGATACTTTTGTATCATTTGTGGACTATTTTGACCGTGATACCACGCTGTTCGTATTGGATGAGCCGAACCGACTGAAAGAGAAGATGGATCTGGTAGAATTTGAATTTAGTGACAGTATGGAGAATCGACTGGTCAACGGGTATATTCTGCCGAGCCAGAGCAATATGCTCTATAGTGTAAAAGAAATATATGCAAAAATATGCTGCCGCAAAACGCTGGTACTGACTACGCTGGAATACAAACCAGCGTTAATTGACGTGGAAGAGTCATTTCGAGTAGAAGCAAAAGGAATCAGTTCCTATAACAACAGGTTTGAATTTCTGGTAGAGGATCTAAAACGTTACAAACGCGGTAAATATAAAGCAATTGTCGTATCAAACTCCAGAACCAGAGCACAAAGACTGGCAGCAGATCTGAGAGAATATGAGTTAAATGCCTATTTTAGTGAAGATTTTTCCAAGGAAGTAGTAGCAGGAGAAATTCTGGTCACCTATGGAAATATTCATAAAGGATTCGAATACCCATTGATCAAGTTCGTGATCATCGCCGAAACGGATATCTTTGGACAGGAAAAGAAAAAGGCAGCCAAAAAGAAGAAAAAATATGAAGGTAAAGCAATTGCAGGATTTAATGAACTATCTGTTGGGGATTATGTTGTGCATGAGAACCATGGACTGGGGATTTATCGTGGAATTGAAAAAGTCACTGTGGATAAGATCGAGAAGGATTATATCAAGATCGAATATGCAAGTGGCGGTAATCTGTATATTTTGGCGACACAGCTGGATATGCTGCAGAAGTACTCAGGACCGGATGCAAGAAAACCAAAGCTCAATAAGATCGGTGGGCAGGAGTGGAATAAGACCAAGGCGAAGGTGCATGGTGCAGTTGAGGCCGTAGCGAAAGATCTTGTAGAACTGTATGCAAAACGTCAGAATGAAGCTGGATACCAGTTCCGTAAAGATACGGTATGGCAGAAGGAATTTGAAGAGATGTTTCCATATGAGGAGACAGATGATCAGGTCTCCGCAATTGAAGATACCAAGAAGGACATGGAGAGCAAGAAGATCATGGATCGTCTGATCTGCGGGGATGTTGGATTTGGTAAGACAGAAGTAGCAATCCGTGCTGCATTTAAAGCGGTGCAGGAAGGAAAACAGGTTGCATATCTGGTGCCAACTACAATTCTTGCCCAGCAGCATTTTAATACTTTTGAGCAAAGGATGAAGAACTTCCCGATCAAAGTAGCTCTTTTATCCAGATTTAAGACGGCAAAGGAAGTACGTGAAATTCTTGCAGACTTAAAGAAAGGGTTCGTGGATATTGTTGTTGGTACCCATAAACTGCTTTCCAAAGATGTTGTATTTAAAGATCTCGGTCTGTTGATCGTGGACGAAGAGCAGAGATTTGGTGTAACCCATAAAGAAAAGATCAAAAAGATGAAAGAAAATGTGGATGTACTTACACTGAGTGCTACGCCAATTCCAAGAACTCTGCATATGAGCCTTGTCGGAATCAGGGATATGAGTGTTCTGGAAGAACCACCTGTAGATCGTCTTCCAATCCAGACCTTTGTAACCGAGCATAATGATGAAATGATTCGTGAAGCAATTAATCGTGAGCTTGGACGAGGCGGTCAGGTGTATTATGTATACAACCGTGTGAAGCAGATAGAAGATGTGGCAGATCATATTCGAGAGCTCGTTCCAGATGCTACTGTGGCATATGCGCATGGACAAATGGATGAACATACATTGGAAGGCATCATGTATGATTTCATCAATGGAAATATAGATGTGCTGGTCTCAACGACGATCATTGAGACGGGGCTGGATATCTCAAATGTCAATACCATGATCATTGAGGATGCTGACAAACTTGGTCTTTCCCAGCTGTATCAGCTGCGTGGACGAGTAGGACGTTCCAATCGTACATCTTATGCATTTTTACTTTACCGCAGGGATAAAATGCTAAAGGAAGTAGCAGAAAAACGATTGCATGCAATCAGGGAATTTACAGATCTCGGCTCAGGATTTAAGATCGCAATGAAGGATCTGGAGATCCGTGGTGCAGGAAATGTACTGGGACAGCGCCAGCATGGTCACATGGAAGCTGTTGGTTATGATCTGTACTGTAAAATGTTGAATGAAGCAGTAAACGAACTGAAAGGTATTAAAAATGTCAATCAATTCGAGACGACAGTCGATATGGATGTCGATGCATTTATACCTGCAAAATATATCAGAAGCGAGTTCCAGAAACTTGATATTTATAAGAGAGTTGCGGGAATTGATACCTATGAGGAACTGATGGATATGCAGGACGAGTTAATGGATCGATTTGGAGACCTGCCAAAGTCAGCACTCAATTTGTTAAAGATCGCGCTGATCAAGTCAATGGCACATCATATTGGTGCAATTGAGGTAAAGGGAAAAACAGCGGGAAATAACTGGCTCACAGTGATCAAAATGTATGAAAAAGCAGAAATCAATGCAGAAAAGATTCCGCAGTTTGTTGAAAAGTATGGTAGAGAACTGAAATTCACAGTAGATAAGGAACCATTTTTCTCCTACACCATTAATCGAAAGACTTATAAAGATGCTGAAAGCTATCTGGATGCAGTTCGCAAACTGCTGGAAGATATGCAGCAGACGCTCGCATTAAAAGAAGAGATTTCAGCAGAGTAGCAAGGTTACCACGAAACTTATAGATTCATTTAGATCCATTTAGATTTATCTAGATTTAGTTAGATTCATATAGAGTAGAAAAAGAAACCTTAAGAATCAGTGCTGGAACTGAACTGCGCGAATTCGAAAGGTTTCTTTTGTTTCTGGGGCATGCAGAAATGTCCAAGGTTTGAAAATGACGGGAAGACGTTAAGAATTAGGGGTAGACTTTTTAAATAGGCGTGCTATAATAAGAACAGCTAATACTAACACGGTTTAAAGTGTAAAAGTTTAAAGTATAAAAGCAAGGCGTAATTTCATATACATATAGTAAAGAACGCAGAGCCCAGAAATATCAGGCGTGCAAATGGAAATCGCCGGATCAATAACAGGAGGAAAAGATTATGACGCAAAAAGGAAATCAGATATCATTTAGACCCGATATCAAAGTAGTTGACTGTACAGTTCGTGACGGAGGCCTGGTTAATAATTTTTATTTTGATGACCAGTTTGTAAAAGATCTTTATTATGCCAACATTGATGCCGGTGTAGACTATATGGAATTTGGGTATAAAGCATCGAAAGATATGTTCGATCAAAATGAATTTGGCAAATGGAAGTTCTGTGATGAACAGTCGATCAGAGAGATTGTTGGAGAGAACAACAGCGATCTGAAGATATCTGTTATGGCAGATGTGGGAAGAACAGACTACAAAAGGGATATTATTGACAGCAAAGACAGCGTGATCGATCTTGTCCGTGTAGCCACCTATATCAATACCATTCCGGCGGCAGTAGAGATGGTGAATTACTGTGCACAGAAAGGGTATGAGACATCGGTCAATGTTATGGCTGTATCAACAGCGGCTGAGTCGGATATTGATATTGCATTGGAACTTCTGGGAAAAAGTAAAGCAGAGACGATCTATCTCGTAGACAGTTATGGTTCTCTTTATCCAGAACAGATGCAGAATTTATCTGAGAAATATGTGGCAGTAGCCGAAAAATACGGGAAGCATATCGGCATTCATGCACATAACAATCAGCAGCTGGCATTTGCCAATACAATTGAATCTATGCGGAGAGGTGTTAGTTATCTGGATGCGACCATGAGTGGTATGGGACGTGGTGCTGGTAACTGTGCAATGGAACTTCTACTTGGATTCTTAAAAAATCCAAAATATAATCTGAATCCGGTACTAAAATTTGTGCAGACGCAAATGAATAAGCTGAAGGACGAAGGTGTGGTATGGGGCTGTGATGTACCATATATGCTGACAGGACAGCTCAATCAACATCCGAGAGATGCAATTGCATTCATGAAAGAACACAGAAATAATTACTATGAATTTTATCAGACGCTTCTTGATAAGGAGTAAGAATTATGTATTGATGCAGTCGCAGAGTAGAAATTCTATTTGAAAAGATACCAGAAAAATAATAGATAAATAATAAAATGAATAGAAAATGGATAGAGAATAAATAGAAAATAGATAGAAAAAATCCTGAACGCTTTGAAACCAATGGTGTTAAGTTAAGGATTCAAAGAGAAGTTAGTATCGTTTGCGATATTAA